>CAIUDS010000496.1 GCA_903897985.1 uncultured delta proteobacterium | reverse complement strand
TCGCAGCAGAACGCATCGCGCAGGCTTTCCAGGCTGCGCACCATCACGATCAAGCGGTCATTGCTCTTGTGCGCCACTAGCCCCAAGTCCGTGGCGATCATCCAGACAAACGCCTTCGAATACCAGCCGTTCTTGTCCTTATATACCCCCACCGCGTAAATGCCCTGCCGGTCCTTGCCCACCAAATCTTCCAGCGGCAAAACCGTGGTCACGATCTGGTTCGGAGCGCTCGCAACCGCAACCTCCTTCTCCAAGGTCTGCCGGCCCAGCAACTCCAGGTTCTGCTCCACGCGGCATTCGTCCCCGCTCGTGCTGTAATAGGTATCCGTCTCTTCCTCGTAATGTCCCCCGCAGTAATATTCTTCCTCGCCCCCGCCCAGGAAATAGACCAGGTTGTTGGCATAAATCTTTTTCACGCGCACATAGACTTTGTCGGTGTTGATGGTCTCGAGGCCCAGGTTCATGGCGCCCTTTTGCGGGAGATAGTGGCCGTCGCCGATCAAGGATACCTTCGGCTCCACCTGCTGCATTAGGATGGTTCCGGTGTAATCCTTTTCCAATTCCTGGTCCGCAGTGCTGGTCAGGCCCTTCCGGATGGTGATCTCGAAGGACGAGCCGGGCTGAAAATTTCCCACCAAGTTCAGGCAGTTCCGGTCACTCTCGACTCGGTATTCGATCTCCGGCTTGATCGTGAAAAATCCCGGAAAGGTCGCCTCGTCCACCGGGCTGGAGAAGCAGATCTGGATGTAACTCACCTTCTCCTGCTGCACCGGCCCGGCGCTGGTGATGCTCAGGCTGCCCGGAACCGGCAGTTCGATTCTCTTCGTATATTTCTCGTCCAAGGTCGAGGTCCGGGAACGGTCCGGCAGGGTCTGGTCAATTTCCAGGTTTATGTAAGACCACTTGAATTTATGGTATCCCTCCAGATAGGTGTTCACCTCGATCCGGTCGCTCCCTCCCCAGGTGTTCATGGTAAAGGCGATTTGCTTGCCGTCCGGCGCGAAAATTTTCAGGCGGCGCTCGAGCTCCTTGGCGTCCACCTCCTGGTTGAAGGAAACGAAAATGCCGACCTTGGGCGGGTCGGTGTAGCTGAGGAAACTGAGGTTCACGCCCATGATGCGCAACCCGGCCAGGCTGAAATAAAAGACGCGGTCGCCGACCAGCTTGAGCTTGGTCTCGGCCGGGACCACTTCTTTGGAAACCATGACCGTGTAGTTGGTCTTGGGTTTCTGCCCGCGCAAGTAGCAGCGGATCACATTCTGCGAATGCCACCGGCAGGATTTCTCCAGCTTGGGCTCGACCGTGACCAGCTTGTCATCCAGGTTTTCGCCGACCTGCTTCTCCCCGATCAACTGCGAGGAAAACCAGATTTCGAGGTCCTCCGGCTTGGGCCGGATCCCCTGCGGAGTGAATTCCGTGATGGCCACCTCGCCCGGCTTGAGCCGGCCCTGCTTGATCCGCGACTTCTCGCAGTTCCAGACGGCCAGGCAAAGAACGACCAGGAATAATGCCCGAATTTTGTTACTCATGGGAACCCCTCTTTTTCTTGTTCATTTCCGTCCATTCTTGCACAATCTCATTTAGGAAGTCAACAAAAATTCAGGCGTTCGCATTGCCCTCGGCTGATATCAAAATCCGGGAAATATGGTAGAATTTCCGGGCTGGTTGGAAAACCGAAGTTCGAGGAGGGAATGAACATGTCGTCGGTGGAAAAAAAGGTGAGCGAGTCCGTGGCCCTGGTCCGCATGAATTGCAAGGAAAAGAACGAACTGAGCGGGCCCTTTACGCTAGAATTGAGGCAATGTCTGCAGGAGTTGAAGGCAGAGCCTTCGGTCAAGGCCGTGGTGCTCACCGGCGGCTCTGAAAAATATTTCTGCACCGGCCTGGACCTGCAATGGATGGCCGCCCAGAAATATGAAGAGTTGGTCGCGTTCCTCATCAGCATGACCCAACTCCTCAAAGACACCGCCCTCTTCCCGAAACCCCTGATCGGCGCCATCAACGGACACGCCTTCGGACTCGGCGCCATCTGGTCGTCCGGCTTTGACTTCCGGCTGGTGCGCGCGGACAAGGGCTTTATCTGTTTCCCGGAAATGGACATCAACATCCCGTTCCT
>CAIUDS010000495.1 GCA_903897985.1 uncultured delta proteobacterium | reverse complement strand
CGGGCATGTTCATGGTCCGCGCGAAGGAAGGCGCCTCGATGAAGCAACTCATTGGCGCCCTGCTCCGCGGCGTCAACGGCGCCACCTACCTGATCGTCCCAGCCGCCCTGGGCATCTGCTACCTGACCGAGGACCGGAAGGAAGACGGACTGTTCCTCGATAAGAGCGCGAGCTTCAACCTGACCATAACCCAGCTGGAAAAATTAACCCGGCTGCGCTTGATCAGCGCGGGCCGCGAGCGGCAGGCCATTGACCGGTTGATGGACCAGCTCCAGATCCATCCCGCGGCCCCGGAGCGAGAGGCCCAGACCTTCTCGGGCGGCAACCAGCAGAAATTGGTTTTGGCCAAATGGTGGGGGGTCGAGCCGGAGGTGCTCATCCTGGACGAGCCCACCCGCGGGATTGATGTGGGCGCCAAAGTCGAGATCCACAAGCTGATCGGAGACTTTGTCTCCCAGGGTAAGGCCGTGGTGCTGATATCGTCAGAATTGCCCGAACTCATCGGCGTGTGCGACCGCATTTTAGTCTTGTCCGAGGGCACGATCACCGGCGAACTGGCCCGGCCGGAATTTTCGCAGGAAAAAATCATGGCTCTGGCCGTGCCGGGAAAATAATTCGAGGCCGATTCTTTCCCGCCCGAAGAAACCTTACTTCCGCTCCAAAAGCACAATCTCTTCCTTGTTCGCGGGCTCGCTGGCAATCAGATCGTATTGGGCGCGGAATTGCGGGTCCTGCATCAGAGTGAAGATATGGAGGTAGCGGCGGTCGCTCAGGATAAAGTCCGGACGATATTCCGCCAGCGCGTCCTTCATCCAGCCGATGCTCCCATACCAATCCCACTGGTAGGCCGGGGAAACCTTGAGCAGCCGCTCGCGGTCCTTCAGCCGGAGCCGGTAAATATTGTCCGAGACCAGGCCCGCGCTGTCCAGGATGTAATAATCCATTAATTCATAGCCGGCCATGCCGGTCTCGCCGAGCAGGACGGATGAGCCCGGCTTCGATCTTTGCTCGATTATTTTGGCGAGTCGAAGGTTCACGCGTTCCTTCGCGGTGAAGCTTTGGGCAAAATCGGTGGAATAATAGGTGAAGGCCCAGAAGGTGAGCGCGAGCGGGATGAGGACATTGAGCGCGGGACCGAGGAAAGCGAGCAACCGGGCGGCCAGGCCCGAGACCAGGAATATTCCGAGCGCGGCCAGGAACAGGTATCCGGTGAGCATGGGAATTTTGTACCAGAAAAAGGGCGTGGCCGAGGCCGGGATCATTCCGGCCAGCGAGAAGAAGATCCAGAGCGTGTAAATCAAGGCCCAGCGCTCGCGCCGGAGGGACCGGGCCGCGCCGATGAAGGCGAAGGCGCTGAAGACCAGGAGTTCGGGCGAGGCCAGCTTGAGCTGGCCGTTGCGAAGCTCCAGTCCCAGGAACCATTGCGCATATTTGGCCAGCACCATCCAGGGCGGAAGCGCGTGGATCAGGCGTTTGGCCAGGATGGAATGAGGCAGCGCGGACCCGAAATAGAATGTGGAAAAAACCAGCCAGGGGAGTTGGGTCAGGATGAGCACGCCCGCGCAAAGAAGCGCCCGGCGCGGGCTCTTGAAGAAGCGGACGAGCAGGACCGCGGCCACCAGCGCCAGACCGTCCAGCCGGGTCAATAACAACGCGCCGCCGGCCAGGCCGGAAAGCACCGGCCGTTCTTTCTGGTCCAGCCGGATCAGGAGCAGGCCCAGAAAAACCGTGAACATGGTTTCCATGCCCGTGGCCATGTTGATCCAGAATTGCGGAATGAACACATAAAAAAAAGCGGCCATCAGGCCCAGGGACCTGCTCTTGGCCTCGCGGCCGATCATGAACATCAAGGCCGCGCTGCCCGCGGAAGAGACCAGACTGACCAGGTCCGCTCCGATCGGGACCGGCGCCCGCAAAACCCTAAGCCCGGCCAGGAGCAAACAAAACAACGCGGTGGTGGTCCCCAGCACATGCTCGCCCCGGTTATAGACAAAACCCAGACCCCGGGCCAGGTTCTCGGAGTAGCGGAAGGTGATGTAGGCGTCGTCTATCCGGACCATGCCCGCGCTTCTCAGGCGCCAGAGCAGGCCGCTGAACAGGATCAGGGCGCCCGCAAAAATCAGGAGCGGGAGGTATCGGTCCAGCTTGCTTGTCTCGAGCGCCATCCCGGAAAATAGTTTTCCTTTTGTCATTCCGGCCAGTCTGATTTTAAAGGATTGGCCTAGGCCTGTCAAAGCCAACAATTTCTGACCGTCTAACACTTTTCAATTCTTTAATGCCTTGATTTTTCAAATGGGTGCGTTTCGTGTTTAAAGTTTGGACCTGACCCCGCCTGCTTCACCAACCCGGACGCCTCTGAAAACTTTTCTTCTTCATCATGCAAATTGTTGCGAGAATGTCAAATGTCAAGGTCTGACCCCTTGGGCTCTGACCCCTTGGGCTCGCAAATTGTGGCGATAATGTCTCACTTGTCCAACGCCGTCCCGCCGGGCGGGGGGAAGGATGGTGTGGGGGGCTGACTCTGATTTACTTCCGCCCCCGACTGGCCAGACCGCTTGATCTGCCGTTTTATTTTTATCAGCGCTAGCGAGCAAATAATTACACTTAGAAAAGGTATAGGAAAGGTCATCCATACGACCCAGCCGCTGTGAATTGGATTATGATCAACAAACATCACAATATAGGTAAAATAGATGTGCAAAATGAGTATAAACAAATTTATCGGACATAATATAACCAGAGCTTTTCGATATTTAATGCCTGTTTTGGCGGCCAAAGCGATGATTGACAGAATAATAGTGATTATAGTTATGAATTCGAATGACATTTACATCGACCTCCTAATATGTGAAAATCATTCTAGTAAATGGATCATACCATTTGCGATCCTTATAATTTCCTTCGCAATCCTGGCATTTTATACGCATAGTCGAATGAATAGAATATCCATATATTCCATGACCAACAGCATAAGCTTCGCAGCAATGTTTTACTTTATTTAAATATTCTGATGCTCGGACCGCCCAGTCATCGCAGGAAAATGCGAATCCTAGATAATATTTCATAGGCACAGTCTGGGTAAGGGGTAACAGATTCCAATCAAACTTACATTGATTCCACAAGGAATTCCCTTGAGGTTCGCCTATTTTCATCAGCCACACATCGTAAAGAGCACCCATCATATTCAATTCTTTATCCACAGCGCAGTCCGTGCAACCATTTACGCATTGCATTGACACATGCATCGTCTTCAAGACCTCTCCGGTTTCGTGGTCGTGGATGGAAAAGTCAATGCCGCCTGTGGCGGCTTTTGGGGCGATTTTAAAATAATAATAATTATTGGTTCCAGGAAAAACTACAATCTTATTGGGATTTCCCCAATGCTGGTTCCCCTCGGCTTTGAGCATATCTCCGCCTTTATCGGGATACTCATTCATCAGCAGCTCCATGAAATATGAAGTTGGGTTTTGGACCTGGATGAACAATTCTTGGTCTGACGGATAGATGGTGCCATTATTCGCAACAGAATAAGATTGCCCGGTATTGGTTTTGCGGTACATATACACATGGATATCACTCGTTTGCCTTATGTACTGCGCAAAACAGTGCGTGGCGCCGGAGGCGTAAATAAAATAATAGTTCCACATAAAAGGGTATGGCGTGGGATTTTCCGCCGGAGCGGTCCATAACGCGGAGAAGTGTCCATGGGCATCGGTATATCCGCTGCCAATATTACAACCGCCGGGCCAATTATAATATGCGGCCACCGACCAACACATTTCATCGCTGGGCGCAGGCGCGACCGTCCAGGTGTCGGGTCCTCCGGTTGAGGGAGAATGAGTATAAAGCATATGCCAGGCGTTTAATTCCACTTGCTTATTGGCCAGGATGTTTCCGACAGGCTCCCAATGATACGAACCATACGAATGGCCGTTATGATCATCGCTATAATTAACTTCCACGGTGCACGAGTCTGAGCAGGCCATTTCGTTGGCATGGATCGTAAAGCTCACCGTATTGCCGTTTTGAGGGGGAATGGCGTCCGCGGTGGCCAAAACCCGATAGTGCAAACCGCCGGTGCTCCCTAAATAAACCCTTGCGCGGGCCTCGCCATTATTATCCGTATAAACGGTTACCGAGTCGTCCCCTGCATCCGGATCGAGCGTAATCAGGGGCGGGGTGCGAGGATAGACCAAGGGGCGCTGGTACAGCTTGGCGTTAATGAAACCGGAAGGAGGCGTCTCCACCGGTTGAAGCACCGAGAAAGTTACCCGAGCATTTTTAATGCTGGCGGCGCCACTGTGTAGACGCACAACCAGCGGCTGCTCATACAGTTCGAAGGGATTAGTAAAGCTATATTCATTATCTTCCGACATCTTGGAAATCGGGTCATCCTCCTGGCCCAGAACGGCTTGAAAATAAAGCGTATCCGAGGCCGAGCCGCTGCTCGCGGTGATTTGATAATTGCCCAAGGCCGGCGTTTCAACTTTGCAGGAGTCAAGGCCCTGAGAGTCGGTCCCCTCGGAGAAACAGGGAGAAAGAATGGTCAGGTTGCCGTAATCGCTGTAATCAAGCTCAATATCTTTTCGGAGATGTCCCATGTTGTCCCGGGCAAGGGCATAAATAAAGATCTCCTCGTGCAGGTCCGGATAGAACCCCAGCGGGACCATCTTCACGCTCACCGAGTCTGAATTCAATGGGTCCAAATTGTGGCTCACCTCAAACCCGTCCGGATAGCCGTCGCCGTCGGTGTCAAATTCGCCCTCATCAGTGCCAATTATCTCTTCGACTTTATTGTCCAAACCGTCTCCATCGTCATCCACGTCCGAGACTATAGTTTTAGGAAAATCGTTAATCTCCACGCTCATGGGATACGCGTCCTGCCCATTTGGCACCCCATCCCCGTCCCAATCATCCCTAGCATACGCCTCGGTCAAAACAAAGTCAAATTTGGCTTTGAGCCACAAATGCCCGGCCGGGAAAGCCACCACCCGGCCCTGGATCGGGGGTTCGGGGGTTTGTATATCGGATGCGGTGGCCACGCCGGAGGAATCGGTAAATGCAAGGTAATGACGGTCCTTGGTCTTGAAAATCACCGGATAGTTTTGCACCGGGGTGCCATTGTTCTTGACCAGGACGCTCATCGGATTGAATACGGTATTGCCGCCTTTGACCACGGGCAGGATCTGGGTGTTACCGTCCACAATCTCGATGGAATCGGCCGGGTCAGGGGTCTGACGGGTATATTTCATCTGGTAATAAACCGTATCGCTGTCCAAGGGGTTTCTCCGGACGGAGAGCAGATAGGTCCCGTCGTCGGGGAGCGCGTAGTTTTGGATCAAGGTATTTCCGGACTGGGTCATGGTTGCGGCCCCAAAGTGGGGGACTTGGGACTGGTCGGGCGCGATCAAATCAACATGGAGATTGACGGTATCGGAGGGTATGGGATCTCCGGTGGAAAGAGCGTGGATGGAGATTTTGGCCTGGATGACATTTCCGGTAATGCCGGAGAAGGTGAATTTGGCGCGTTCATATCCGGGAAAGCCCATTGCGGTTTGGCCGGCTTCGAGGTTTGCGGACCCGAACGCATGCTCGGGAACGATGGAGGAAGACAGCGTCAAGAGATGGAACACGGCCGGATCGTTATGGGCGTATTCCGAGCTATTGCGATCGGGCGAGAGGTCATGGTTGATGATTTTGAGGTCATAAGCAAAGACAGTCAAGCCTGGCAGTTCGCTGGGCGGGTTCAAGACGATTGCGCTTGGCGTTTGAGTTAGAATCCGGCCCTCATAAACGGTGGCTCCATCCAGGAATTGGACCGAATTCCCGTCATATTGGTCGGTGGCAAAATTGGCCCCGGCGATGGTTATGACACTCGAGGTTTCGCCGAACGCCGGAGAGATGTCGGTGATATAAGGGGCTTCCAAGCGGTCCACCCGCAGGGCATAGTAGCCCTGGCTGGTATTGCCGGTCTGGGTTTGCGGGACCGTTACATTGATAAAATAGGTCCCGCCATCCAATACCACCTCGTTCAGTTCGGAATTGGTGGTGGAGCTGCCGGCGTCATCGCTGGAAGCAATAAAGTTCGCGTTGGCATCGGTCACTTCGAGATAGGTATTCGGAACATGGGCTTCGCTGGTGTCGGCGTTCTGGACCACCACATCGGCCATGACATCGAATGCGGAAGCGCTGATGTTGAGCACGGAAGCGCCATTCAGGTGGATGCGGTAATAATCCTTGTCGCCGTAACGGATCAAGCCGAACGCGGTCTGGCCGTCCTGAATGTCGGTCGGGCCCGGCTCGAGCTCGGCGATAATATTGCCGCCGGAAGGGACCACCTTGTAAGGGAAATATTGCGCGCGGGGAGGGCCAATGCTGGTCCAGGTGGTGCTGCCGAAGGTTGCGGAAACGGTGATGGGCGGGGAACTGAAAGTTCCGGCTCCGGTCGGCACGGTTGCGCAGATTGACACGGTATCCCCGGTGGCGCAGTTTCCCGCGGCCGCCGAATAACCATTGATGGTTACATCGGTGTCAACTGTGGTTCCGTCCCGAAGCCGATAGCCGAGGATGGTGATATTGTCTCCCACTGTGGCCACGCCCGGGAAAATCGCGAAAATAACCGGCTCCTCGTGGAGAGCCGGGTTGCGGCCTGGCACTTCGTCCCCATCATTTATCCCGTCCTGGTCCGAGTCAGCGACCGTCGGATTGGAACCATAATAATATTCATCAATGTTGATGAGGCCGTCGCTATCATAATCCGCGGTCCCGCCGTCGGCGGGCGAGAGAGGATCAAACCCGAAATATAGCTCCCATCCATCGTGCATAGTGTCGTGGTCGGTGTCATAATTATCGCATGATGTCCCATACACCACCTCGGCCTTGTCATTAAGCCCGTCATCATCGCTGTCTGGATTCGCGGGATCACAATTGTTTTCGATTTCCTCGCCATCCTTCAGCCGGTCGTCATCCGTGTCCTGATCGCACGGATCGCTTTCGCCCTCATCCACCTCGCCGTTCAGATTCAAGTCCTCGCCCCGGATACAAATTACCGTCGGGCCGTCCAGGACCGTGGTATCGCCATCGCACAGGCCGTCTTGGTCTCGATCCTCGGGCGTTTGCGAAGATACCGAGAAGCACGGCAGCGCAACCTCCTTGCCATCCGGGAGCCCGTCATCGTCCGAATCCGCATCGAGCGGATCCATGCCATTACCGGCCTCCGCTCCATCCAAAAGCCCGTCGTCATCCGTATCATTGTCTTTGGGGTCGGTCCCAGCCCAATATTCCGCGATATTGGTAAGACCGTCGCTATCGTAATTATCGTCGGCTCCGCCCTCAGAAGGCAGCAGGCCGTATTGACTCTCCCAATCGTCGGGCAAGCCGTCATGGTCTTCGTCGGTCGTGATATTGACGGTTACCGTATCCGAAAATCCTAGATTGCCCAAGTAATCGGAGGCTGTTGCCGTAAAAGTCATCGGGCCTTCGGGCAATTCATCGAAGATATAGGTATAAAGGTCCTGCCCGTAGTAGTATTCAGCAAGATTGCCATTTATCGTAACCCACTGAACATCAGTAGTATAATCCGAAGCCGCGACACTGACGGTGACATTTAGACGGTCTTTAAAGGCATTGCTCTCCGGGTCGGTGATGGCTACTTCGGGATTGTCGTGGTCGTCGGAAGGCGCTGTACGAATCAAATCAAAGCCACCCTTATTGTCAGCGGAAGTGGCGATCGCGCGGACCTTAATCCAATCGCTGCCAATCTCCTCGACGGTAGTATAGCAACTAAAATGACCTCCTTCCATTGTTGTTACATCGTAACCGATTGTGCTGCCATCCGAAAGCGTAAATCGGATTCGAATGGCTGTGACATTTTCATCCGAACTCGAATTATTGGTGTAGATTCCGCTGACCGTAAAGCCGTTTTCTTCGTTCACATTAAAATAGACGGCACGGGGAGAGTCTATCCGGACCCGGGCAAAGTGGAAAAGGAGGTCAATATTATCTGGCAGGGTGCCGGTATCGCCCGGCTCGCCGGAGGGAGTTTTATAAGTCCCCCAAAAGATGCTCGAGCCTTCCTCAAGTTCAAGCAAGGTATCTCCTTCTGCCATGATAATCGGCGCGCCGGTGGCGTCCGTGGTCGGAGAAAGCGTAATGTTGGTCAGGCCGGGTCTTGCGCAGACGGTATTGCCGAACTGTACCGCGCAAGCCACGGCGTCATCCACCGCCTCGGGTCTTGAAACAAGCATGATGGAGATTTCCTGATTTATCGGCCAACCTAGCAGGGTGTTGAAAAATTCCCTATTCTTCCTGTTTTTTCTCCTTCGACCATGTTTCAACTAGACTTCAGACCATTTGCGCTTGCTTTATTTCGGTCAACTCATTCAATTTTCTCTTCGCCGCCTCCCCAATTGCCCT
>CAIUDS010000494.1 GCA_903897985.1 uncultured delta proteobacterium | reverse complement strand
CGGCATGAACCAGTTCAAGGATGTGTTCCTCGGCCTGGAAAAAAGGCCCTACTCCCGCGCCTGCTCCAGTCAGAAATGCTTCCGCGCCTCGGGCAAGCACAACGACCTCGAAAATGTCGGATACACCGCGCGCCACCACACCTTTTTCGAGATGCTCGGCAATTTCAGTTTCGGCGACTATTTTAAAAAGGACGCGATCGCGTTCGCTTGGGAGTTGCTCACCAAGGAGCTGGGCCTGGATAAAAGCCGGCTCTGGGTGACCATTTTTCAGGAAGACGATCAGGCCTTTGAGCTCTGGCGGAAGGACCAGCAGGTCCCGGCCGACCGGATCGCGCGCCTGGGCGAGGCGGACAATTTCTGGAGCATGGGCGAGACCGGTCCGTGCGGGCCGTGTTCGGAAATAATTTATGACCAGGGCCCGGGGGTGGGCTGCGGAAAACCGGAGTGCAAGGTCGGCTGCGATTGCGACCGCTACCTCGAACTCTGGAACCTGGTGTTCATGCAATACAACCGCGACGCGGACGGCAAGATGAACCCGCTGCCCAAACCCAGCATTGACACCGGCATGGGACTCGAACGGATCGCCGCGGTCATGCAGGGAGTCCTTTCCAACTACGAGACCGACCACTTCCGCGCCATCATCTCCCGCATCGAGAAGCTCACCAAGCTCGATTATTCCGCCACCATCCACTCCAAGTTCACCGACAAAAATGTGGATGTTCACTCGTCCATGCGCGTCATCGCCGACCATGCCCGCGCCACCGCGTTCCTCATCGCCGACGGGATCCTCCCCAGCAACGAGGGCCGAGGCTATGTGCTGCGCCGAGTCATGCGCCGCGCCAGCCGCCACGCCCGCCTGCTCGGTTACGAACAGCCCCTGCTCTTCCAGGTCTGCGACCAGGTGATTGACCTGATGGGCAAGGCCTTCCCGGAACTGGTCGAGCGCAAGTCCCACATCGAGGAAGTGGTCAAGAATGAGGAAGAGCGGTTCCTCCAAACCCTGGACAACGGTTTGCGCCTGATCCGGGACGAAATAGACCGGCACAAAAAAGACCGATCCGGCTGGACCCTTCCGGGCGAGGCGGCCTTCAAACTTTACGACACCTACGGTTTCCCGCTCGACCTGACCTCGGCCATTGGCCGCGACGAGGGTTTCTCGGTGGACCTCAAAGCCTTTGACCAGGAAATGGAAAAACAGAAGGAACGGGCAAGGGCAAGCTGGAAAGGCTCGGGCGCGGAAGAGACCGAGGCGATTTACAAGCAGGTCAAGCAGCAGGGGATCAAGAGCGAGTTCTCGGGCTATGAGAGAGTGAAGGAACAGGGAAAAGTTTTGGCCCTGATCGAAGCGGGGGCGCTGAAAGAAAAGATTTCCGGCGCGGGAAAAGAATTGCAGATCATCACCGACCAGACCTGCTTTTACGGCGAGACCGGCGGCCAGGTCGGGGACCGGGGATGGATAAGAGGGAAAAATTTAGAGGCCGAGGTTTTGGACGCCATCAAGCCGCTCGAGGACTTGATTGTGCACCATTGCCGGATCAAGTCGGGCGAGGTCAAGGTGGGCGACGCGCTCGAGCTGGTCATTGACCAGGACCGCCGGCTGGATACCGCGCGGAACCACAGCGCCACCCATCTGCTCCAGGCCAGTTTGCGCAAAATCCTGGGGACCCATATCCAGCAAAAAGGATCGCTGGTCGAGCCCAACCGGCTCCGGTTCGACTTCACCCACTACTCGCCGGTGAGCGAGGAAGAGCTTTTGCAGGTGGAGCGGCTGGTGAACCAGATGATCCGCATGAACGCCGAGATCAAAATCGAATACCTGTCCTACCCGGAAGCCGTGGACCGCGGGGCCATGGCCCTGTTCGGAGAGAAATACGGCGAAGTGGTTCGGCTGGTGCAGATGGGGGATTTCTCCAAGGAGCTCTGCGGAGGCACCCACTGCTCGGCCACCGGCGACCTCGGTTTCTTCAAGATCGTGTCCGAGGGCAGCGTGGCCGCGGGCGTCCGCCGCATCGAGGCCCTGACCGGCAGGGGCGCGGTTGAATTTGTGCAGCAGCGGGAAAACCTGGTCCGGGAGGCCGCGGCCCAGTTCAAGGCCGGCCCGGATGAGTTGCTCGAGCGGGTCAAGAAATTGCTGGACGAGGACAAGAAACTCCGGCAGGAATTGAAGCAAGCAAAGCTGGGCGCCAGGACCTTGAATCCGGAGGAAATGGTTGCCAGCGCCGAACCGGTCGGCGGGATAAAAGTGATCAAACGCATCATCCCGGACGCGGATATGCCCACGCTCCTCTCGTTGTCCGATCTCTTGCTCCCCAAACTCAAGAGCGGGATCATTGCCTTGGGGACCGCGGATGCGGATAAGTCCTATTTCGTGGTTTCCGTTACCAAAGATTTGGCCGGGTCCTACCATGCCGGCAAGTTGGTTGCCGGGATCAGCGAGATTGCGGGAGGGAAGGGCGGCGGCAAGCCGGACTTGGGCCGGGGCGGCGGCCAGGCGGACAAGTTGAACGAGGCGCTGGATCAGGCGCATAATTTGATCCAGCAGCAAACTAAAAAGCCCTAAAGGGAGCCCATGGCCAGGATCTACTCGGTCGGAGCCGGAAACCCCATCAGCCTTGAGCTGAAAAGCGATCTGATCCGGATCGGACGGCTCCCGGACAACGACATCGTGCTCAATGACATCCTGATCTCGAGGCGCCACTGCGAAATCCGGCGCGAAGGCGGCAAGTGGAAAATCGCGGACCTGGGCAGCCTGAACGGGATTTATGTCAACAACCTGCGCGTGAGCGACGAGCCCCTGGCCTCCGGGGATGTGATCGTAGTCGGTAATTTCCAGCTGGTGTTCGAGGACCAGGACCGTCCGTCCCCTCAAGCCCTGGAGGGCGAGGTGGTCCGGCCGGTGATGGAGCTGGGCAACGAACTCGGGCTGGGGGCCGCGGCGCTCAAGGCCTCGCCCAAGCCCGGCCAGGCCCGGGAAAGCAAATATTTCTACACCCTTTACCAGATCGGCTGCGCGCTCAATTCCGCCAACAGCCTGAAGGAACTGATCAAACTCAGCCTCGAACTCATCTTCCAGGTCATCAACGCCGAGCGCGGCGTGATCATGCTCCTCGATGAAAAAGGCGAACTCCAAGTCCGCCAGGCCATGGTCCAGGGCAAAAGCCCCCCGGAAAACCTCGAAGTCCAGGTCAGCAAAACCATCGCCCAGCGGGCCATCCTCGAAAAGGCCGGAATCATCACCAGCGACGCCCGCTATGATCCCCGCTTCCAGACCGGCCAGAGCATTGTCGCCTTCAATATCCGCTCCGCCCTGTGCATGCCCATCTGGGAACGCGACCAGGTCCGGGGCGTGATCTACCTCGATAACCTGATGCAGACCTACGCCTTTAACGAGGAAGACCTTCGACTTTTGGCCGCGATCGCCAACCAGGTGGCCATCGCCATCCGGCAGGAAACCCTCCAGGAGCAGATGCGGCAGGACGCCATTTTGCGGGCCAATCTCTCGCGGTTCCATTCCCCGGATGTGGTCAACCAGATCGCCCAGCAGGTGAAACAGAACCAGGAACTCCATCATCAGGTGGCCGAGCGCGAGGTCACCGTGCTCTTCGCCGACATCTGCGGCTTCACCCCCTTGAGCGAAAAGATGCGGCCGGACGAACTGGCCGGCCTGCTCAACGATTATTTCACCGCCATGAGTCAGGTCATCCTCAAAAACAAGGGCACCGTGGACAAGTTCATCGGCGACGCCGTCATGGCCATCTTCGGCGCCCCCATCTCCTACGGCAACGACGCCGAACTCGCGGTCTTCGCCGCCCTGGAAATGCTTGCCAAGGTGGAAGAGTTCCGGAACAGCATCGCCGAGTCCAAGCGCTTCTCGATCCGCATCGGCGTCAACACCGGCATCGTGGTCGCCGGTTACATGGGCTCCGCCCAGAGAATCGAATACACCGTGCTGGGCGACCCGGTCAATATCGCGGCCCGGCTGCAGGACCTGGCCATGCCCAATTCCATTTACATCGGCGAGTCAACCTACAACCGCGTCAAAGGCCTGTTCCATACCAAGGACCTCGGGACCCTGAACCTGCGCGGAAAAGCCCATAAAATCCGCGGCTACCGCGTGCTCGGAATGCTCGACCCCAATCAGGCCCGCCTTGCCCAACACCTCCAACCCCCGGACCTCGAGAACGGACCCGAACTCCCATAGCCGCCGGCTGAAGAGCGCGACCGCCTCGCCTCCCCCTCGACCAATCAATAGATTTTAAAGGAAAAATTCAAATGCCATTTTCACCGCGGAGACGCAGAGTTCGCCGAGAATTTAATTGGGTCAAGGGCCACGGGCACAAGCCGATCAAGACCCAGTTAAACGGCGCCGAGCTTTGCTCGCCCTCTCCCTCTCCGACCGGCGGAGACATCATGTTCCCGCATCCCCCGGGAGGACTCGGCAGTCCGCCGCACTCGGGCGGGTTCAACCCGACCGCCATGTTCGCATGGAGCATGGCAATGCGCTGATTACCAAGATACACCCACTCCCTCACCGCATCGGTCCCCGGCATATACTCCCCGATCAAATTCCCGAAAATTACATAATTTAAGCGCGGTGATTCCATATCAATATTTCTCATAAGTTTAAAGTTTAGACCTGACCCCATTTGCTCTAGACCCCATTTGCTCTATTTATTTAAATGACATACAGATGGCTTATTGCCATTGTTAATGATAACATGGGCATTTCGTCCTGAAACACTAATAGTTTTTATATCAGATATATCGCTAAAAATAATGGTAGCATTATCAAGGAAGGATGGATATTCGGCAACTTCATTAGAATATATTTTCTTTGCCTTTCTTGACTGGGTATCCATTATCCAGAGTTCGGCATAACCTGATCCCTGCTGCCTGGAAATATTATATACAAGCATCTTCCCGTCGGGACTCCACGAAATAAAATTACAAACGATGCTTGAAGGAGAAGCTCCATTCTCATTGTACAAATCTGCCACCGGAGCAATACGTTGTTCAATTTTATCGTCCAATCCGTTGGTTTTTGCCATCCAAATATCTCCGTTTCTGATAAAGGCCAATATTTTGCCGTCAGGAGACCAGGAAGGTGATTCAACTTCACCCAATTGGACTCCTATAGACGCGCTTCCATAACCGGCGAACCCAATAAACTTCTTAGCGGAACCTTGCATGTCTAAAATCCATATGGATGGCAATTCAAGCTCTATGCTCTTTTTTTCGTACTCCCCTTCTGGCCAAAAAACAGGATTTAAAGGCTCGATTGATCCAATAGTATAATGACCATATCGCTCAAATGCAATATTATTATAATAAGACGACCAACTCAGATTTAAAACCTCATTAGAGTCCTTTTTATTGAAGTTTGAAATCATTTTCTCCTTTTGATCGCGCAAAGAAAATAACCATATATTATTATTTCTAGTAAAAGCGACATCATCACCCTTGAGCCGGCACGATGGATTGTCTGCATTTTGAATGAGCAATTGAGATTTATTCGAGACGATATCATATTCCCATATAGAACTACCTCTCACAAATAATGCTTTATCCGCCGCAAATGAATTATAGCCAAATATTAATGAATATATAATGGCAATCATCTTCACAAGCTTAATCATATTGCCTCCTATTGCTTACATGCGCATTCATCAGTGCATTCGTATATGGTTATCATTCCGTATTCACCGCCTTTGGCATTCTTTGGATTTAGCTTTCTAAGAAATGCCCGACCCTCAGAATCACCTTGAAACCAAACATCAATATTATCACAAACTTTGCTTCCAGTATCAAGCGCGACTCTGCGTCCCGCAAACGGAATATCAAACTCGTTCCATTTGCAACCCTGTTCCACCAGCTTTCTTGGGTCTTTCCACTTCAATTTGTATAAATTCATATTTACAGCGACTGTATTCGAACCGGCGGGATACCCTGATTTCGTAATTCCGCTTATTCCTCGATTTGTATAGTATGTTAATCGAGTGTATTCTCCTCCAACAACTTTGCATTCTGCTAAAGCTAGGATATCAATATAGATTAAAGGATTATTGCCAACATAAAGATATATTTCATTTGTAGAATCGTTTGGATCAACCCTATTATACCTTCCAAGCCCCGCAATATAATACCTATTATGGTTATAATACATCCCCGTCCACTCGTCATCATATTGCCCAGGAAACCTGAAGGGCTGGTCAATTTCGGATACAAGCGTTGAACTGATCGCGCCGAAAGGTTCCATCACTGCCTCCCAAACCACATCTCCATCGCCATCCGTCAAAACCTTCGGGGTTCCAAGGTGGTCGTTATGGTAGTAATACACCGCCTCTTCGGGAGAAGTCTGGGGCTTGGCTTTGCGGGTCATCATGAAAGCAATTATACCAACACCCGATGCAAAGATCAACAACAAAATCTTCTTTTTCTTCCGATACTTGAACCCGCCATAAGTCATGACCGGACACAGCCCAATCATCACCCAGTTAAACGGCGCCGAACTCTGCTCTCCCTCCTCCGGGATCATCCTCGAACATCCCCCGGGCGGCTCGGGCAAGCCGCCGCACTCGGGCGGGTTCAACCCGACCGACATGTTCGCATGGAGCATGGCCAGTCTGTGACTGCCTAAATAAATCCATTCTCTTACGGCATCAGTTCCAGGTATATACTCACCGATAAGGTTGCCAAAAATATCATACACATAAACCGTGTGCGCGCCCGCATCATCCTTCAAAACTCTTTGTCCCAAATGGTCGTAATAATTAGTTTCCACCACGCCCGATTGCGCCACACTCGTCAGCCGCGAGTCGTCATTATTGTTGTAAGTTGACCCGCCCAGCAAGCTCTGCTCATAATAATAGTCCTTCCTCGTCATGGACCCCGCGTAATCGTAACTATAGCTATTGACCGTGTCCCCGAATGCTTCGCTCACCAGCCGGTTGTTACCGGTCCCGTAGCTATAAGCGATCGTGGTATCCCCATGCACCTCCTGCGTCCGGTTCCCCAGGGCGTCATACTCCCACTCAAACGATCCGTAAGCATCGCCTTGCGCCCCGATGAGCTGGTCCTTCAAGTCATAGGTAAAAGCCTGGTTATTGTCATGTATGGCCATAATAAATGCTTCCTCAATGTCTAATGTCGAGGTGTGACCCCTCCGGCTTCTGACCACTATGGCCTCTGACCTGATCCTCTGCACGCATAATGGCCTTGTAGTATGAAATCGTGCTAATAATTGGTATATAAATAAGCATGGTTTCGAGGTTTCGGCGAGATATAATTCCCAATTGCAGTCGCTTTTTCAGATCAAAGGCGCAGTATAAATTAGGTAATCCAGCGATAATTGGTGAAAGCAAAATAAATCCTGGATATTCATTAACAATGACTAGTTTAACCAAAATTGGAATCGAACATATACTTATAGCGGCCAGGGATATTAGAAAAAATAGCAAATAGGAATTGAATTTCGGTGTAAGAATTGCATTTTTTACTCCCTCGTATATTTCACGGATAAGACTATCCAAAATATTTGTCTGGTCCGTATCGATATGGTTTGGGTGAAATTGCATCATGCTAGTTTTTTCAATAATTGATAAGGTTGACGAACGGGAATCTATGGCCTCGATTTTGATGAGCAATCTTAAGCTTTCAGATTTGGTTATGGCCCAGCTATGTGCCTTAAATCCAATCCCAACATCGATAAAATCTTTATGATTCAAATATTCTATATTTAAACTAGCTATAATTGATATGACCTTATCCTTTAGATCAACCGCATTATTCTGTATCATTAAACGATATAGAAGCATTGCCTTACCTCCTAGTTTTTATAAACTTTTTTAATGGTTGTATTACAAACTGAATACACTTTCGATACAGCGTCTAGTCCAAAACCGAAAGAAGGTTGTATGCTCAAGCAGTGAGGACTAGCCAAGCTGACTCCAAATCCCCATCCTCCTCCAAAGATAGCGCGCAGGTCGGCTGAAAAGCCAAGGCCAGCATCCCATCCGCTAAAGTCAGAGGCATTACAACAATTAGATGTCAGTGGGATGCTCCCTTGTAACCCAAGCCAACCGCCAAGACCCGTTCCTATATTATAGCATTCCACCCCTATATCCATCTTTGTATTATTGCCCCAACAATCAATAAAGCCCCAATTATAAGAAGCCCCAGCAATAATTATATGTCCACCAAGGCTTCCCAACGAGCCCGACCATTTCCCGCTTGGGCAATCATCACATTTTGCGCAGAGTCCAAAGGGATCCTTAAGCATTATTGGATTGTCAAAAACATAGATATATGGGTTTGAATTGGTATAATTATATGCGCTCTTTGCAATAGGAAATGCAGTGCTCCTGGGGTCAGGCCTATTGTACTTTGCCAAACCAGAAATATAGAAACGATTGATATTATAATACATCCCCGTCCACTCATCATCATACTGCCCCGGGAAGCGGAAGGGGTTCGAGATTTGAGAGGTGAGAAGTTGAGAGATGGAGCCGAATGGCTCATAGATGGCTTCCCATACCACTGTGCCGGTCGAATCGGTCAGGACCTTTGGTGTTCCTAAATGATCATTGTGATAATAATAAACCGCCTCTGTGGGATTCTCTTGGGTTTTCGCTTTCCTGGACATCATGAAAGCAATTATACTCACGCCCGATGCAAAAATCAATATTAAAACCTTCTTCCGCCTGCGGAACTTGAACCCGCTATAGGTCATCACGGGGCACAGCCCGATCAAGACCCAGTTAAACGGCGCCGAACTCTGCTCGCCCTCCGACGGTATCATGCGCGAGCATCCCTCGGGAGGACTCGGCAATCCCCCGCACTCGGGCGGGTTCACCCCGACCGACATGTTCGCATGGAGCATGGCCAGTCTATGACTGCCCAAATACACCCACTCCCGCACCGCGTCCGATCCCGGAATATATTCGCCGATCAGGTTGCCAAATATGTCGTAGACATACACGGTATGAGCTCCCGCATCGTCCTTCAGCACCCGCTGGCCCAAATGGTCATAGTAATTATTCTCAACCACGCCCGACTGCGCCACACTCGTGAGCCGCGAGTCGTCGTT
>CAIUDS010000493.1 GCA_903897985.1 uncultured delta proteobacterium | reverse complement strand
TGCTTGAGGCCAAGAACCAGATCGAGGCGCTGCAGAAAACTTTTGAAGAGGAAATGCGGAAAAACATCACCAGCCTGGAACTCGAGAACAGCATTCAAATGGCCAAGTATGCCAAACTCACCGGCGACCTGGAGAGCCTGAATCAGAAGGCCATGGACATCACCAGCAAGGACGCCGAGTTGGTGGTTTTGGACCGGGAAGCCAGCTCGTCGCGGGAACTGTTCAACAGCCTCTTGGGGGCGGTAAAGGAAGCCAATATCCAGGCCAATGGGTCCTTTAAAGACGCCATCTATGTCCATGAATACGCGCGGCCGGCGGGCGCGCCCTTCAAGCCCAACCGGACCTTCAATATCATCATCGCGGCATTCCTGGGATTGTTCTTCGGCCTGGCCTGGGCGGTGCTAGCGGAGACGCTGGATCGCAGCCTGAGAACCCCTGAAGATGTGGAATTCCATGCCCGGCTGCCGATCCTTTCCCTGCTGCCGCATCTGGCCGAGAACTATACCAAGGAAGCTTTTCCCATGGTGATCGTTGACCAGCCCCGCTCTCTTTACTCCGAGGGAATCCTCCACCTCCGCGCCAACCTGCGCATGTTGCTGAGCACCTACGGCATCAAGACCCTGATCCTGACCAGTTGCAGCCCCAAGGAAGGAAAATCCATTGTCTCGGCCAACCTGGCTGCTTCCCTGGCCCAGGGAGGCATCCGCACCCTCTTGATTGACGCCGACCTGAGAAGACCGGTCCAACACAAATTCTTCGGACTCCAGCGCGAAAAGGGATTGACCCGCGCCCTGATTGACTTGTTCCAAAACCCCGACTGGAAAAGCCAGCTCCCCGAATACACCTTCGGCGACCTGAACCTGCTGCTCACCCTCCAAAAGCGGAACGGACTGGTCGCGCTCCATTTCAATTCCGACTATCCGCTCCGGTTCCTCTATCAGAGCGGCCAGATCGTGGCCGGCAACCTCCGGGAATGGCGGACCGCGGGCAAGGCCAACCTGGAGGACATAACCCCGGAAGAGATCCGCCTGGAATTCTCCGAGGCCTCCGGCCACCATTTCATCTTGCCGGCGCTCAAGAAGGAAGAAGTCGAAGGATTTCTCAGTGAATTCCCGACCCTGGCGCAGCCCATCTACTTTTCCCACAAGCTGCTTGACGAGTACACCTATCCGGCCCCGGTGGAAGGGCTGCGGGTCATGCCCAGCGGTCCGATTCCGTCCAATCCCGGCGAAATCCTCGGGTCCCAACATTTCCGCGAAATCATCAATATGCTCCGGCCCCATTTCGATTTGATCCTTTTTGACAGCGCTCCCTGCTGGCCCCTGAGCGATGTCAGCATGCTCTCCCAGGTGGCCGAAGCAATCGTGTTCCTGGTCCGCGCCAACCGGATCTCCCGCGACATCCTGACCCGCAATGTCCAGATGCTGAAAATGCTGAATTTCAAGATCGCCGGCGCGGTGTTCAATGACTTTGACATCAAGAAAGAAAAATATTACTACGGCGGATACTACCACTACCATTACTACTATTACTATTACTACTATTACTCCCACGGCTACGGTTCCGAGGAAAAAGAGGAAGGATGAAAGCCACACGCTCAGATTTCCTGCTGGCGGGAGGGAGGTGCGGAACTCGCGGTTAAATCTAGTAATTGAGATAAATCTGCTGTTCATCCTTTTCCTTTCCGTGCTGCTCCAGGGCGCGGTCGCCGACATTTACTGGTACCCGGTCGGACTCCTGGTCATGGCGACCTTTTGCGCGTCCCTGCTCGGGTGGGAGCAGGGCCGGGTCGCGCCGCCTCGCCTGAGCGGACTCGAGCCGTACCTGATCGTCTGGATTTCGCTCATGATCATTTCCGCCGCGGCCTCCCCCCACCGCGGGATGAGCACCTTCGCCCTGGAACGGCTGATGGTCAGCCTGCTCTTCTTCTACCTGATGCTCTGGCATTTTCAGGGCCGCACCAAAGAACGGGTCATGGTCTGGAGCATATTTTTTATTCCGGTCCTATTCTCCCTGCTCGGAATCGGAGCTCATTTCTCAAAAACCCCGGACTTCTGGATTTTTCCCGATAATACCTCGTATGTTCGCGGAACCATGATCAATCACAATAATTTCGCCGCGCTGATCATTCTTGCTTTCTTCCTCGGCGCCGGCCTGATCATGAGTCTCAGAAGAAAGGCCCGCGAGTTCCTGAGCGAGAACCTGGCGCGCAGGGCGCTTTTATCCATCCCCCTGCTGGCCCTCCTGCTCGCGTTGGCTTTTTCCTTGAGCCGCGGCGGCTGGATCGCATGCCTGCTGGCCGCGTTGGGACTGGCTGCCTGGGTGGTAATCGGCTCCCGCAACAAGCGCGTCCGGAATTACCTGATCCCGGTGTTTGCAATCATCCTACTCGCGGTGACCTTGAGCCTGGGGATGGAGCGAAAGGCCCTCTCGGCTCGGGCGAAAACCTTGAACGAATTTTTTGTGGACCCGGCCAGCGGCCTGTCGCTCGCCGGGCGGACCATGCTCTGGGAAAGCGCCTGGGACATGGTCAAGGACCATCCCGGGCTGGGCATCGGCCCGGGCGCCTTCTGGGCCGAATACCCTCGATACCGGGTTCTGGGAGAATTGCACGGAGAAAACCATGCCCATAATGACCTGCTTCAACTCGCCGCGGAAAGCGGAACGCCCTCCGCCCTGGCTTTTCTCGCCCTCCTGCTCAAGGGCTTCGCCATCTGCCGCAATAATTATCGGCGCAAAATGGACCGGTTCGAGCGCCGGGTTTCCCTGGGCATAGTCTTCGGCATTTTCGGATTCCTGTTCCAGGATCTGTTCGACTTCCATTTTCATATCCCCGCTCTGACTTATTATTTCCTCGCCCTGTGCGCTTTTCTCTTGAAGCCGCGCGAGGAGGACCGCGAATGAAAACCCTGGGCCGGGCGTTGCTTTCCCTGATCGTGTTTTTCGCGCTGATGAGCGGCGGGGTGCAATGGCTCGCGGCCATCCAGTTCTCGCGCGCCCGGGATGCTTATGAGCGGCAGGATTTCTACCGGGCCCTGTCCGACTTCAAAAGCTCGGAAACGCTTTTCTCCCTCGATCCGGAAACCCACCGCTATCTGGCCAAGTCCTATCTGCGGCTGCTCCCGGCTCGGAGCGGAGAAGGCCGGTTGAACCTGCTCCGGAAGGCGGAATCCGAGTTGCTCGAGGCCATCGCGATCGAAAAGGATTACCCCTATTACTGGGCGCTTTTGGGAAGGGTGTCGGAGTTGTTGGCGCAGGCCGGGGCCGTTCCGAAAAAATCCGCGTATGCCTGCTACCAGCAATCCGTCCGGCTGGACCCGAATAATCCGCTGATGCTGGAGCTTTTTTCCAAATACCTGATCCAGACCGGCCGGCCCGAACCGGCCAAGCCTCTGATCCATAAACTGGTCCAAATCAGTCTTTCTTCATCCGGAGAGATCGCCTGGCTCTGGCTCAAAAAGGGCAATGATCCCCAGGCCTTGATCCCCTTGTTCAGCGGCAACCTCCATGCCCTGGGTGAACTCCGCCAGGTATTCAATTGGGCCAACCTGCATCAGGACGAACTCCAGGTTGGACAGGAGGCGATCGCCGCCTGGCCCAACGACCCGGAGGCGATCATGCTCTATTGTTTTTCCATTTCCGCCCGCGACGATTGCGAAAAAATCCGGCGCGCCATCGTCCCGATTATTGACTCGCCGGAATACGAGGAGCCGGCCCGGCGGGTTTATGCGCTGTGCCTGGCCGGGGCCAAGGAATATGAAGGGGCGGAAAAAGAATACCTGCGTCTGATCAGCCTCGAGCCGGATTCCATCGAATACCGCTGGGCGCTGGCCAATAACTATCTGAACCGGAAGCAGCCCGGCCTGGCCAAGGAGCAATTGCTCTGGCTGGTCAAGAACCCCAGCCTGGGCGATCGCAACCTCAAGGCTCAAAGCTTGTTAAAGCTCGCGCAAATTTGCGACAGCGAAAAACTGCCGGAACAGGCCGCCAAATACTACGAACTCTACCTGGAGTTCCGGCCCGGGGACCAAGGTGTAAAAGACCGGCTCCAGCAGGTGCAGCCCAATAAATCCAAGGCTATAATCTATTCGCCGTGGGGGGAGAAAGATGAGTGAGAAAAAATTGAACCTGGAAGCCGCCATCAAG
>CAIUDS010000492.1 GCA_903897985.1 uncultured delta proteobacterium | reverse complement strand
TCGATACCTGGTTCAGCTCCAGCCTCTGGCCGTTCAGCACCCTCGGCTGGCCCGAGCAGACCCCCACCCTCAAACAGTTCTACCCGAACGCCGTCCTCGTCACCGGGTTCGACATCCTTTATTTCTGGGTCGCGCGCATGATGATGATGGGCATCCATTTTCTGGGCGAGGTCCCCTTCCGCGACATCTACCTCCACGGCCTGGTCCGGGACGAGCGCGGCGAGAAATTCTCCAAGACCAAAGGCAATGTCATTGACCCGCTCGAAATCATTGACGAGTTCGGCGCGGACGCGCTCCGCATGGCCATGGTGCTGCTTAACTTTTACGGCCGGGACCTGAAGCTCTCGCGCAAGCGGATCGAGGATGTCAAACACTTCATCAACAAAATCTGGAACGCCTCGAAGTTCGCCCTGGGCCAGCTGGAAAGTTTCGATCCGGAAAGCAAGCAGCCCAGCGAGCCCAGCCTGGCGGACCAATGGATCCTGAGCCGGCTCCAGGAGGCGATCAAGGAAACCCGCGAATTGCTCGAGAGTTACCGCTTCAGCGAGGCGGCCCAGGCGGTTTATCATTTTATTTGGGACGAGTTCTGCGACTGGTATCTCGAGTGGTCCAAACCGTTTTTCTACCAGCCGGAAAACGATGCGCAGAAAAGGGCGGCGCAGGAAACCATTCACCATGTGCTGGATTATTCGCTCCGGCTGTTGCACCCGTTCATGCCGTTCCTCACCGAGGAACTCTGGCAGAACCTTCCCGGCCGCGGGGAAAGCATAATGATTGCGGAGTTTCCGGAATTCAATACGAAGCTGGTCCAGCCCGATCTGGAAGAACAGGTCAAAGACCTGCAATCGGTGGTGGCCGCGATCCGGAACCTGCGCGCGGAGAACCTGGTGCCGCTCTCGGCCAAGGTCAAGGTGGTGGTGATGGTGAACGATGAACCATCGCGGGAACTGTTCGAGCATAACCGGCTATATATCCTGAGTCCGCCGCAAGTGAACATCCAGGAGTTGGAAATCCGGAAGGGCGGGGCCAAGCCCGCGACTTCGGTTTCCAGCCCGATCCGCAAGGGCGAGGTCTGTCTGGACCTGCAGGGCCTGGTGGACTTCGACAAGGAGTTGGACCGGCTGAAGAAGGAGCGGGACAAGGTGAGCAAGGAACTGGAGCGGACCATGGCGCTTCTGAGCAAGCCCGGCTTTGAGGAACGGGCGCCCAAGGAAGTGATCGAGAAACAGCTGGAGGTCAAGCGCGAATTGGGCGAAAAGCTGTCCACCATCGAGGAAAACTTGAAACGGTTCACGGCGCTACGAAATCAAACCCATTAAGGGGGGGGGGCATGGAAAAATTCAAATTGGCGCTGGCGCAGATCGAGAGCGAGCCGGGCAAGATCAAAGTCAACCTGGAGAAAATGCTGGTTTACATCGGAAAGGCCGCGGAGCAAGGAGCGCGCCTGATCGTCTTCCCGGAGATGTGCCTGCCCGGATACATGGTGATGGACGGCAAGGATTTCCACAACTTCTACGCGCTCGCCACCGACTTCACCGACCCGGCCACCCTCGAACTGCTCAAGGCCGCGGAGAAGAACAAGCTGGACATCATCTATGGGACTTCCACCAAAAGCCCCAGCGTGGAAGGATTCTATTACAACAGCGCGGTTCTGATCACGGACACCGGCCTGATCGAGGTCTATAACAAGGCGCATCTCCCGACCGGCAACCACGGCGGCACTATTTTCTATGAAGGGCTTTACGCCAAGCCCGGCAACGAATTCCCGGTGATGGAGATGGAATATGCCCGGCTCGGCGCCCAGGTTTGCTACGACCTGTTCTTCCCGGAGGTTAGCCGGATCGAGGCGGTCAAGGGCGCGGAACTGATCGTGAACATCAGCGCGGGCCCGGTCACGAGCAAGGCCAGCTTCGACAAGCTGCTCCCGGCGCGGGCGCTGGAAAACGCCTGTTATTTCGCCTATGTTAATGTGGCGGGGGTCCAGGGGGGGGTGAACTTTTTCGGACACAGCCGGCTGCTGAACCCGCTGGGGATGCCGGTGCTGGAACTGGCGCAGGGCAAGGAGGACTTCGGCGTGGCCGAGTTGGACCCGGGGCTGTTCAGCGGGCTGCGGCGGCAACTGGATATGCTGCGGGATCGGGGCCGACGGCCGGAGATTTACCGCGAACTCAGCGAAGAATATGAATGAGGCCGATAAATGCGAACTGAAACCCGCTCCGCGGTCCGAGGCGGAAACCACGCTTGACTGCTCAGTCCGGAAACTGACCGCGCGAGTCCAGCGCTTTTATCATTTTTATTCCCGCGGCTGCTGCTCGACCTACCGCTATCTTTCCGCGGCGTTTTGCGAGCGGGAGAATGAGTGCCGGAGCGCGGGGGTTTATGACCAGTGTCCGCTGATAAAGGAGATGATGGAAGAGAATGATTAATCCTGCCCAGCCCCAGTTTTTGGAATTGGGCGCGAAGCGCTTTGGATTGCGGTGCCCCCGGCACCGCTTTGCTTTGTCCGGCTGGAACATAAAGTGTGGACTGAAGGTCATCCCTGATCCCGTGCGCCGCGCAAGAGCCAAAGCGGCGTTGCAAACGCCGCAGTCCAAAGCGCGCAGTAGCGCGCGAAAAAACTGGGGGTGGGCAAGAATGATTAAGCGGTTGATGAGAAAAGCAGGCGCGGGGTTGTTGGGATTGGCGGCCGCGGCGGTTTTCCTGACCGGCTGCTCGAGGACTTCCAGATACAATGTCCTGCTCATCACCCTCGACACCACGCGGGCGGACCATCTCCGCTGCTACGGCTACCAGAACATCGAGACCCCGGCGCTTAACAGCCTGGCGCGCGAGGGCGTCATGTTTTCCCGGGCTTACGCGCCCAACCCCATAACGCTCCCGGCCCATGCCACCATCCTCTCGGGAACGCTTCCCCTTTACCACGGCGTTTATGACAACGGCGGCTACATCGTGCCCGACCAGCTGATCCTGCTCCCGGAGGTCCTGAAGCAGCACGGCTTCACCACCGCCGGTTTTATCAGCGCCGCGGTCTTGCAGAAGGAATTCAACCTGAACCAGGGCTTTGATTACTGGGACGAACAAGGGATCCGGCCGCAGCCTCAAATGCAGATGCTGGTCGCGGAACGCAAGGCCGATGCCACCACCGACGCGATTTTGAACTGGCTGGACAAGAACCGGACCCGGCGCTGGTTCATCTGGGCGCACTATTATGACCCGCACAAGGAATATGACCCGCCCGCCCCCTACAAACAACTCTATTTCCACGACCCCTACGCGGGCGAAATCGCGTTCATGGACAGCCAGATCCTGCGGCTGTTTGAATACCTGAAACAAAACCGGCTTTACGAAAAGACTATCATCATCGCGGTCGCCGACCACGGCGAAAGCCTGGGCGAGCATCAGGAACCCACTCATTTCGTTTTCCTCTATGAGGCCACCCAGCGGATTCCCTTGCTGATCCGGATCCCCGGCCTCAAGAATGATGAGCATCTGATCCGGAATGTGGTCAGCCAGATTGATCTGATGCCCACCATCCTGGACCTGCTCTCGATCGAGGTCCCCAAGCAATGCTCGGGCCGCAGCCTCAAACGGCTGCTTTATGGAAAAGAACCCAATGAATTCAAGGGCGAGGCTTTTCTCGAATCCCATTTTCCTTACCTCCATTTCGGATGGAGCGAGCTTTACGGCCTGGTGACCGACCGTTACAAATATATCCAGGCGCCTAAGCCGGAACTTTACGAACTGTCCTGGGATGCCGGCGAAAGCAACAACATCGCCCCGGGCAATGAGAAACTGGTCAAGGAACTGGATTTCAAAGTCGAGCAGCTCAAAAAGCAATCGCGGTCCCAACTCGGCGCCCAGGCCGAAGCCGGGGCCAAGCTGGACGACGCCACCAAAGCGCAACTCCTGGCGCTGGGGTATCTCCCCGGCATCGGCGGGCTCAGCCCGGAGCGGGCCCGGCAGAAGAACCCCAAGGATTACGCGGACCTGCTCAAGCCGATTATTGATGTGATGAATGACATGACCATGGGCCGGACCCAGGAAATGCTTCCCAAGTTGGAGAAAATCCTGGAGCGCAACCCGGACAACCTGCTCGCCATCCGGCTCCAAGCCAATGCCCTGTTCGCCCTGGGCCGTTATCAAGAGGAGATCGAATGGATCAACCGCTCGTTTGCCCTCACCGGCGAAAGCGCGGACCTCGATTCCCAGGCCGGCATGTGCTATCTCCGGCTGGCTCAGCCGGAATTGGCCCGGCCTTTTTTCGAGCGGTCCCTTAAGTTGCAGCCGCGGGATTACATGGCCAGGTATTACCTGGCCCGGATGCTCCTGGCCGCGGGCAAGGCCGAGGACGCGCTCAAGCTGGTGGAGGAGGGCGACATGCGGGAGGAGGCCATCGGCCATCTGTTCATGGCCATCTATTATAAATCGCAGGACCGCCCGGGCCGGGCCGAGGCCGAGTATGAAATGGCCATCGAGAAGAACCCCGCGGATCCGCTCGCCAAACTCGAATACGCCGATTTTCTGGTGAACAAAGGCGACGGCCCCAAGGCCCTGGAAATGTTTGAAGCCGCGGAAAACCTGGACTCGAGCTTGAAGCTGGACGCCCATGTGCAAAAGGCCAAGGAACAAGCGCGGAAGCTGGCGGAAAAACCTAAATAATGCGCGCTCCTTGATTTGTGGAGGTTTTGCATTATACTTACTGCTCCAGAGAGGAGAACCGGGAATGAAAGAGAAAATTCATCCGAAATACGGACCGGCTAGGTTTGAATGCGCCTGCGGGAATGTGATTGAGACCAAATCCACCCGCCAGGGCACGATCAAGGTGGAAATCTGTTCCGCCTGCCACCCCATTTTCACCGGCCAGCATAAGCTGGTGGACAGCGCGGGACGGGTGGAGAAATTCCTGAAGAAATACGAGAAAAAGGCCAAGTCCAAGAAGCAGGAAAAGACCACCCCCGAAGCTTAGCTTTATTAACGATGGGAGCCGCAGGCCCGTACGGGCCTGCGGTTTTTGTTTTGTTACGGAAATGCAGGGGCGCTGCTTGCCGCGCCCAAGCTGGGCGGGCTCAGCCTGCCCCGATGGGGTGATAAAGGAAGAGATGGATTTTGTAGGCAGATTGGTGGAGTTGGAACATAAGCTCGAAGGGATCGAGCAGGAGCTGATCAAGCCCGAGGTGATCTCCGATCGGGAGAAATATCTGCGGCTGAACC
>CAIUDS010000491.1 GCA_903897985.1 uncultured delta proteobacterium | reverse complement strand
TCAAAGCGGTAAGACCCGCGCTTGTTGGGCAGGGTCTTGTCGTCCGCCACCGAGACTAGCGCGCTAGCTATTTTTTTCCCGATCTGGTTCTGGTAGACACTTAGGCCCTGCTCGGCCAGGTCGGCCTCGAGTCCGTGCCCGATGGCCTCGTGGATCATGGTCCCGCCGGCCTCCGAGCTAAGCACCACCGGCATCTTGCCGCCCGGCGCTTTCCGGGCCAGGAGCATCATGATCGCTTTTTGCGCGGTCCGCAGCGCAACAGCCTCAGGCTGCTCTTTCTCGAACAACTCGAAGCCGACGGTCCCGCCCACGGACTCGTACCCGACCTGGATGTCATGGTCCTTGGCCGCGATGACCTGGACCATGAACACGAGCTGGGTGACCGAGTCCGAGACGGTGACGCCCAAAGTGTTGGCAATGCCGATGGCGCGGGTCAGGTCCAGATACCGGACCTTGACCTGGACGATGCGCGGGTCAAATTTGCGCGCGACCGCCTCGGCCCGGCGGATCATTTCCACTTTTTCTTTCACCGCCACCCGGTCCGGCGGTTTCAAGATCTTGCTCACCGGCCTGGCCTCGGCCTGCTTATACTCCATGGGCAGCTCGATCACCGCGGCGTCCTTGTCCGCGGACTCGGCCACCGCAGCCGCGAGTTTGAGCAGATCCTTCTTGAGCAGCGAGTTGGTAAAGGCGTAGCGCGTGCGCAGGCCCGAGATCAGCCGCACCCCGGCCCCGCGGGTCATGCCGAAGCTCACCCGCTCGAGCCTTCCGGCTTCCATCTGGATCTCGGTCAGGACGCGCTCTTCGAGGAACAGCTCGGCCAGTTCCCCGCCCCGGCTCGCGGCCTTTTTCAAAATCGGTTTGTAATCAAGGTCCTCGATCATTTTTTCACCTGTTCATATTTGGTTTCTCTTATAGGCGAGGCAAGCCTCGCCACTACTGGTCCTCACCAATTCGGAATTTCTTCCGGGATGATGGCTTGCTGGTCATAGCTCACCGCGGCCTGTCCGTACCAATAGCTCATGGCCTGGAGGTCAAAGGTGATGACGGGGGTCCAGTGCCAGACTTCGAGGTTGAAGTTGAGGCCCTGGTGGAACGGGATCTGGTCGAGGATATGCCAGCGGTATTGGGACACCATTTCCTCCTCGCGCGGGTTGGTCATGAGCAGCCGGTAGGGGGTCAGCTGGTACGGGGCGAGCATGAGCGTCCGGCCCCTGCGGGCCGCCAGCGGGATGCCGTAATAAGCGTGATCGAACCTTTTATAGTCCGTGCCCCAGGCATAGCTGAAGTAATCCTCCGTGCCCGTGCCGAAGATGCTCGGGAAAGTCTCGTTGTCCACCGAGACTTTTTCGTCACCCTCTCCCCACCACATATAATCCGGGTTGCGCACGCTGAGCATGGTGCCCACATACCTGCCCGCGCCGCCGCTCGCGTTTAAAAGGGTCCAGTCCGAGAACGGCCGGGTGGCGTGGTAGTTAAGGTAATTATAGCTGGCGTGGAAATAGAGCGCGTCGCCGACCGCTTTTTGTTCGAGCAAAATTTTGCCGGAAATTTTGAGCGGCTTGTTCGAGTGGTTGGCGAGCGAGAACGACGCGGATTTTTTCAGGGGCATGGGCCAGTAGCTTAGGAGCGTGGCGGTTTTGTTCGGCTTGTCCCAACTGATGCCGGAGCCGAGCGATTTGTAGCTCTCCACCCCGGGCGCGGACCCGAAAAAGGCGCCAAGGGGCGCGAGAATGAACGGCATCGCGATGCCGTCGAATTTTCCGGTCAGCACCGCCTCGTTGAGAGCGACGCGCGCGTCTTCCAGCGAGCTTTGCTTAATACTCACCTCCACGGTCTTGATCACGCCCGGCCCGGCAATGTCCGCCAGTTTTTTCTCGGCGTTGGGCGCGAGCTCGAGCTCGAATTTGGTCTCGGCCAAACCGGCGGGTACCAAAGGCGCGCGCTTCGTCAGGATGTCCGAAGCGGCTTTGACCTGGGCCGAGTATTTTTGGAGGTCGTCAAGCTTGAAGGTTTCCGCGACCGTGCCTTCCGGCGCCGTGATGATGTCAACCTGGAAATAGCGGATGGGCTTGACCGGGGAGATGGTATAGAGGCAGACCTTGCAGGATTTCTGGAACGGGAGCGGGAAGATGAGCACCTGGCCCATGGCGCGTTTGCCGGCAAAAGGTTCCTTGAAATACTTGCCCTTGCCCGAGAGCAGTTCCGCGCCCGGCTCGTCAATCACCGGCGTGTCCGACCCATCAAGATAGACGCGCCAGCGGTCCTTGCCGGGATTCGCGCTCCAGATCCGAGCAATGTAGCCCGCGCCCTGATAGTCGGCCATCACATATTCCTTGCCCCCGTCCTTGCTCTCCTCGGCCAGGTAGTTGCCCGCGTCCATGTTCGCGTACCAGTCAATCTTCTGGCCGTTCTCGATTTTGGACTTGCGGTCATAGCTGGAAAACTGGAGTTGCTTCTCGCCCGCCAGCGGCGCGGTGTAAAGCCAGTCCAGACTCGCCACCCGGTCCAGCAACACGGGCAGGGTGATTTTATCGGACTCCCCGGAAAAAAGATTCCCGGCGCCAATCAATGACGCGGCCAGGACCGTTCCCGCCAGCAAGAACCTGCTTGCCTTCATTTTCAGCCTCCTGTTTTATTTGCGAGAATTATATCACAACCCGCGGCCAAACATTAAACTCACCGCCGGTGCCAGGGCAATTTTTGTCTTTCCTCTTTTAGTCCTTCGCCCTTCGTCTTTCGTCCATTCCTCGCTTGACAACCTTGACTATTTGCGTGCAGAATAAATCAGGGAGGTATACATGGCTCGATCAAAGCAAATGAGCCTTGAAAACTTTTCACCAAATGTCTCACTTGTCCTTCGTAGTCCCGCTTTGCGGGACGAAGAAGGATGTCTGGGTCTGGCCCCATTGGCTCACATTGTCCGCATACAGGCAGACTTTGTAGAAGCGGCATATGCGGTCAACTTATTATCTGATCCGGACCAGTTCCTCGACCTTGTCCGGCGTGCCCGGTCCGTCTAGCTTGTCCTGAAACTTGACCATGATATGCGTGTCCTTGGTCACCCATCCGGTGGGGCTGCTGATGATCTGATTTAGAATAAACCTGGGCAGCATCTTGAGGAAACCGGGCAGCTTGTCGGTGCTGTATTTCAGCTTTACCCGCACGCACTTGAAGGTCCCGGCCGGGACGGTCACGGTTTCCTCCGCCTCCGGCGTCATGAACACCTGCCAAGGCGCGAACTCGGTCCCGAGCGCGATCCAGAAATCCGAACGCCGGCCGATGGTGAGGTCAATATGCTCGAGCGCCCAGGACATGGTCGCCCCGTCAATGGTCCGCGCGGGAAAGCGGGAGAAGAGATCGGTGTAGACAATGGTATGGTCTTCGAGCAGCTGGTTCTGCCGGGAATAGACCTTGCGGTTGGTCTGAAAGGGCAGGAGGTCCGAGGCGGCGGTGACTTCAAACAACACCCGGTCGCCTTGGGTGCTGCGTTCTTCGCGCTTGAACACGGTGGCCGGCTTGCCCTCGTAACTGCCATCCTCGGACCAGAGGCTGAATTCGCTGATCCGCCGCATCCGTCCGTCTTTGGGGTCGTCCTTGGCCTTGGGGTCAACATAGCGGGTGCGGTAGTCGCGGCAGGCGCCGGGGTGGTTGGAGGAGCCGGCGGCGAGCGCCAGGACGGCCAGCGCCGTCAGGATCACAAACCGCGCCGCACGCGCCGGCGCAACGAAACTCAATCTCAGCTTCATAAAACCAGTCCTCCTCAGCGTGCCTTGCGGGGCAAACGACTTTTGGGTTTTTAGCCGCATAATTTGGGATTACAAATCATTTTGCCTTTTTTCTATATCCGACCAATTCCACATAGGCAAGTCCGTTTGCGGGCTTTCCCAAAACTTTACAGCTTCCTTCCCAATAGCCCCCACCCATAAAATCAAACTCCTGGTCGGCAACCGTCGGGGCCACGACCAGATCAACCCCCCATGCCGGAATGATAATCTGCCAGCCCGATGGGTAAACGGCCTTGGTTCCTGGGCTGCTCCAAAGCCCGAGCGCGTTGATGGTCGTCTCGCCGAGCGGCAGGCATTCCTCTTTACCGGCCTGGTCAATCCGGCAGGCGCGGCTTAAAGGCTCAACCGTGCCATCCGATCTCCGGATCGTGTAAATCATATACTCGGTATTGTCCTGAAGCTGAATGCTGAACCAGTCCCAGCCAAACCCCATTCGCTGGCCCATAAATCCGTATTCGCGATCAAACCAGCCCATGCCTTGAACCGGAATCTTTTCACCGTTAAAAAAGATCGTCCCATTGATCTTCATCCGCGGATAGGACATGTAATAATTAGCGACTCCCTCCCCTTTAGGCACGATCCCGGTTTTACTGTGCAAAGCCGCCGGCTTGATGGGCTTGAGCTCAAGGTCCACTCCGAATTTTTTAGTGTCTGCTGAAATATGATGAACCTGCTCATCTCCGCTCGCCCGCCATTTTCCTAAAACTATTTGATACTCTTCACCGCTCGCCTCCGCGTTCTTCCCGGCCGGGAGCACGATGGTCTGATGAAGATATTCCCCGCTGGTCTCATCAACCAGTGCCAGATTCGCCATATACCCGACCGGAACCACGCGGCTGATCCACTTTTCATTATCCTTAGCCAGGTCCGTCCGGACCTTGAAAATGGTCAACTCAAACCCATAGTTCTTGCCGTCCTCTGCTTTTAAATGCCCGGTGTAATACCACCACTCCAGAAACGCCCATGGATGAGCGGCCAGGTCGCGCGGAAGCTCCATAAGCTTGGTGGGATAGCTCAGATCCAGCGGCGGCAGTTTTTGGCGGGCACAGCCCGCGCTCAGGACCAGGATTGCTCCCAAAATCATTCCGATTTTTCTCATCTGCCAGTCCCTCTTTTCAATTGGTTTGTTGTTCTTAATACGCAATAAAATGATAAATATTTTAGCAAGGCGAGTTTTTCAACACCCTGTTAAAATGAGACGAGCGAAAAATCAAGCCCTGCACTGGTGGATTACAAGCCGATTACAGCTCAAATACTCGGAATGAGCTCAATCCGGCCATTTCCACCCACAACCGGGTCGTATCCAAGGAGCCGGTTCAACCCGACCATCCGGGGCTTCAGCCCTTGGCGGCTATTCCACTTTGACCAGCTCTTCCGCCATGTTCGGCGAGCCGGGCCCGCCCAGTTTTCCGCTGGATTTGATCAGCGCGTGGGGAGGGGCTTTTTCCGCCCAGGCGTAATGGTTGCCCATGACACTTTGTACCAGCAGGGAAGGAAGGAGTTTTATTATGCCGGGCAAGCTCTCCATGTCGAATTCCAGGGAGACCTTGACGCACTCGAAGGTTCCCGCGGGCACGGTTATGGTCTCCTCCCCTTCCACTTTCGCGATTATGCCCATGCCTGCGAACTGGGGGCTGAACACCGTGTTGATTTTTGTAGAGGTCCCTTGATTCAGGTCCAGGTACTGGAAGGCCAGCGGCTGCATGTAGGGGTGAATGGCTTTCTTGGGCAGCGGTTGGAAGACATTCCGGTAATAGCTGTGGACATCGTCAATGATTCTGCCGTCGTGGTTGTATAATTTAATCTCGGACTCGATCATGGTGAAGTCCTTGGGGTCTATGTAAAACAAGGATTTCATCGTATCGCCGGTTTGGTTCTTGTCCTCCCGCTCCATGATCCAGACCGGATCACCGTGAAGCTCCCCGTCCTTAACCCGGTACCAGTACTCGGTGGTCTTGAACACCCGGCGCTCCATACGGTCTTCCTTAACGCTTTCGTCGGTAGTGACGATCCGGTAATACCTTTTCTTGCCGTCATGGATTTTGGTGATTGAATGACCGACCCCTCCGGCAATACTCAGCAACACCAAAACACCTGCCGCGACCACCAACCTGGCTTTAGAGATGCAAAAACCGCTCTCCATTTTATATGGTCCTCCCCAGCATCGTAGTTTTTATCAGCCCCACGGGATTCGCAGTTCAGGCGTATTCGCCCAATCGGGGGGCTATAATGGTTGTATAACAATACGCTGGAACCCCAAAAATATTTTCTCGAAAATCCGAGCGGCCCCCCACAAATAGAATCCCTATTCAATAGGTTAGAGTCATCGCCCTAATCCTGTCAACCTGAAAGCCTTGGTTTCCAACTAAGTTGGGGGAGAGGGGTCACACCTCGAGGGCCTGTTGCCCAAATCCTCTTGACTATAGACCATTAAATTTGCTATACTTATATATAAAATGACAATCTCATAAGGAGTTTGGGCCATGATGGGGAAACAG
>CAIUDS010000490.1 GCA_903897985.1 uncultured delta proteobacterium | reverse complement strand
CGCTCGCCGGCATTCCCTGGTGGCTGTTCGTCAAGAAGCAACTGACCTTCTTTGAAACCGGGTGGATCAAGCAGGACGATATCCCGACCCTGTTTGATTATCATCATTTTCTGACGACCCTGGGCGAAGTCGTTTTTGAAAATCAATTGAGGAATATGGCGTTCACCAACCTGTTTGGAATTACCGTGATCGTGATCGCGGCCATCTGCCTGTATCTCGCGTTAAGGCAAAGGAAATGGAGCGAGCCCAATTTTTTGGTGGCGCTCTGGATCATGGTCCCGATTCTCGCTCTGCTCGTATCCTCCACCTTCGGGATCAAGCTGTTCCATCAAAAGGCCCTCTACTACCTCCTGCCGGCCTATTGCCTGGGTTCCGCCTATTTCCTGACCGCGATCCCCCGGCCCGCCCGCCTCCTCATCCTGGCCGCGGCTTTGACGATTAACGCGATTTCTTTCCACCATTACTATCAGAGCGATCATTCCTTTTCCATCAATTGGAGGACCACCGCCGCGGAAGTGAGGAAAAAAACCGCAGCCGATCATGACCCGATCGTGATTTATCCCGGTTATAAAATTCTTCCCTTCAAATATTATGAGCATGACCGCGAAATGATCGAATTCCCCTATGTGGCGGGCGCCCGCGCCAAAAAGGTCAGAAAGGCTTTTGAAAAAGTGTTCCAGCCCGGCCGCAATTACTGGGTCCTGATTGACATCGGCGGGGACGGCCAGGTCATCTACCCGATGATTATGGAAAAAGAGGAGATTTTCCAAAAAGATACCTTGGACCGTAATTTGCTTTTGCTCCGGGTGGGGGCAAAGGTCCATGCGAATCAGGGTGGCGAATGATTGACAAGCAAATCGAAAAATTGTGTCTAATGCAGGGAATCGCATGAATTGGAGTGAGTGAATTGGGTCATGAATTGGGTTCAGATCTTAGATTGTATATTGAGGATTTTAGGTAATCTCGCTACAAAGAGTTCCGGCTTCCCGGAAAGAGTAGCCGGCATCCAGTAGCCGGTAGCCAGGGAAACCGCAAAGGCTGAAGTGTGAAGGATGAAGGATGAAGCAGGTCGCAGACCTGCGGCGAATTTTTGCCATCGAGATTAATTTTTTCTGGCCTTGATTTTTTCGATGATGAGGAGGAGGGCTGGGAGCATGGCGAGGGCGGCGACCATGGCGAAGCCGACGCCCATAGTGAGGGTTTTGCCCATGATGGACAGGCCTTGCCAGCGGGCCGGGATAATGGACCCGAACCCGATCATGGTGGTGAGCGCGGCGAGCGAGACCGCCCGGCCGGTGCTGACCACCACTTTGGGGATGGAGTTCACGCCCTTGCCCTCGCCGATCCAGCGGTGGACGACATAGACGCCGTAGTCAATGCTGATGCCGATGATGAGCGGGAGCATGCCGATGTTGACGAAATTGAACTTGATCCCGAGGAGATTCATCATGCCGACCATGGTTATGGAAGCGAACACGAGCGGGACCATGGTGAGGAGGGTGTGCCAGAGACCGCGGTAGTCAATCAGGATGATGATGAACACGACGAGCAGGGACGCGACGGCTACGCGGAGCATGTCCTTCTTGAGCTGGTCCAGGATCCGGTTGAAGAGCACGGCCACGCCCATGGCGCCGGGCGAGACCGCTTTCAGATCGCGCACCACGGCTTTCATGTTGTTCTCGCTCCAGATTTCGCGGTCGGGATAGGCGTAGATCAGGAATTTGCCGTCCTGGCCCTGGTATCTTTCCACCACCGCGGGATGGTTCTGCTTAAGGTCTTCAAAAGTCGGCGCGGCCGCGGCGCTGATCTCTTTGCCCCGGGACAGCATCCGCGGGATCTTGAGCGCCAGTTCGGCATTGAGCGGGCCCAGGTTGGCCGCGGTTTTTTCAGCCGGCTGGTTCTTGATGATCTCAATGAGGCCGTTGATCCGGTCGCGGGATTTTTTGGCCGACTTTTCGATCTCGCTCTCGTCCGAAAGATAGGCCAGGCCCTCGATGCCTTTCATCTTCTCGGAAATGGACCTGAGCTGTTTCACGAGCTCGTCCACATCCCCGGCCCCATATTCCAAACCGGAACGCGCGGCCGCGCCCGGCTCGGCATACGCGAACACCTGGCTGATCTGATTCACTGCATGCCGTTTCGACTCCGGGTCCGCCGGGATGTAGTTGGAAATCGCGTCCACTTGGCCGATGGTTTCCTTTTTCCAGAGCGCCGTCGCCAGTTTGCGGTCCTCTTCAATGTCGCGGGAAAGCACCATGCCGAAATTGGTGCTGATCTTGAACCATTCCGGAATTTTGTTGATGAGCTGGACGCTCTCGACCTCCTGACATTCCATGTTCAGGTAGTTATACTCGAAGGCATATTTCGGGGTCATGTAAGCCATGAACGCGAAAAAGGCAAGCAGGACTCCGAAGACCGGGATCGGCGCCTTGTTCACCAGGCTGCTCAGTTGCTTCATGATCCGCGGGTTCCATTCCTTCTGGGTCACGCCCTTGAGGGATTTGCGCTTGTCCCAGGTCACGAGCAGGGAGCTCAGGATGAACACCATGATCGTAAAAAAGATGATGATGCCGGAGCCAGCGATCAGGCCCATTTCCTTGCCGCCCTGGAAGGTGCCGGTGGAGATGGCGAAGAAGGCGAGGCTGGTGGCGGTGGCGCCGGTGAGGATGCCTTTTCCGGTTTTGGTCAGAGTGATTTCGAGGGCCTGCTCGATGGAACAGCCGTGGTGCCGTTCCTCGGTGTATCGGGACAGGATCAGGATGGCGTAGTCAATGCCGAGTCCGAGCAGGATGGCGCCGAACACCGCGGTGATGGCGGTGAGGTATCCGACCATCAGGTATGCGGCGCCATAGGACCAGACGAGACCGAGCGCGAGACAGATGCTGGCGAACACGATGGAGGACAGGTTTCGGAAGCTGAAGGCGAACAGG
>CAIUDS010000489.1 GCA_903897985.1 uncultured delta proteobacterium | reverse complement strand
TACACGACGCTCTTCCGATCTGACCGAGTTGGTGGCATAGCCGACCCGGTTCTCGTTCTTGTTGTCGTGGATGAATTTGGCCGGCGCCAAGGTGTTGGGCAGCGTCCACAACGGCCAGTCGGAATTATAGAGGTTGAGTTCGGGGTCTATGCTGCAGATGTCCATATTGGCGAGCCAGTATTGGTAGAGGTCTCCCACATCCCGCCAGTAATAATGTCTTTTATCCTCGGCAATGCCCGGGATCTTGTTGCGCCGGAAATCATAGGCGCAAATATTCAAGGCTTTCCGCGCAACCCCGCCCTCGATGATGTCGGTCCCGAAATCGTGGGTCGAATATTGCTCCCGGGCATGGTCGGACTGGTCAAGCAACTCCTGAAGTTTTTGCTTGGTCACATATTTTTTCCCCGAGTCCGCCTCCAGCAGTTCCAGCAGCCGGTCCCGGCTGAAGATATAATTGCCCATGGACACCAGGGCCTTGTCCGGCTCGTTCGGGATCGGCTTCGGGTCCTTCGGTTTCTCTTCAAAGCCGATTATCTTCCAGTTCTCGTCCACCTGGATAACGCCGTATTGGTGCGCCTCGGCGAGGGGGAACGGGACCGCGGCCACCGTGATGTCGGCGTCCCTCCGTTCGTGGAACTCGACCATTTTGGAGACATCCATCATATAGATATGGTCGCCGCCGAAGACCGCGACATGTTCGGCCTTTTCGTTGATCCGCTCCAGGTTGTGATAAACCGCGTTGGCGGTCCCCACATAGAAATCGTCGCTGGTCACCAGTTTGGGATGATAGATGGAGATGCTTCCGCGCATGCCGAGATAGCTGGGGTAGGCCTTCATGATATGGTCGTCAACCGAGTGCGACTGGGTCTGGGTCAGCACCGCGATTTCATTGAGTCCGGAATTGATGAGGTTGCTCAAGACAAAATCAATGATCCGGAGTCCGGCAAAAGGGACCCCGGGCTTGGACCTTTTGGCGGTCAAGGGCCACAGCCTTTCTCCCTTTCCCCCGGCGAGAACAATGGCGAATACATCCCTCATCTTGGTCTAACTCCGTCCGTTTTGAAACCCTGCCCAAGCCTGCCCGGCTGGGAACCACCAATCCCTAAATCCCGGGCAAGTTCTTGTTTTCAATAATATCATGCCTGTAGAAACATTCAAGTTACTGAGGGCCGGAAAAATCGGTGCAGGTCTCTGGCCCATTGACCGCTTCTGACATCAACTTGCGTTATAATCTTGAAAAATGAAAAAGCTGATCTACGAGCAGCAAATCGGCCTGTTCCGGATTTGCTGGAACGCATTCTCCATCAGGCTTGGCTGCGGGGATGAACTCAAGGCAAATCAAATCCGAGTAAATTATTTGACAAAGCCCGCAAAATGCGCTTAATTGGGATGGGGTAAGTTTGGGTTCAAAATGAACAAACAAGAAGCAAAACTCCAAGTAGAAAAATTAGTTGAAAAGTACCAGCGAATTCTGGAAGCCGGGAAGATCAAATCCTATAACGAAGCTCAAACCCGAAACGAGTTTATTGAGCCGCTTTTGGGTTACTTAGGCTGGGATATGAGAAACCTTGCCACCGATAATGAGGTAACGACTGAGGAGAATGTGTCGGGCGGAAGGGTTGATCTTGCTTTCCGCTTAAACAATATTCCCGCGATGTTCTTGGAAGCTAAAGCGATGAAAGTTGACCTGGATGAATCGGGAGGGGCAG
>CAIUDS010000488.1 GCA_903897985.1 uncultured delta proteobacterium | reverse complement strand
GATTTTCCGGGGTTTTTCGTGGGTTAAATTCAGCGCGACTGGACGACATGGGACTCGGGAGGTTGTTAACCTCTCAGACTCTTGGACGACAGAATCATCATTGGTCCAGGCAGGGTCGCAGACCCTGCACCCACTTTGTTCACTTTGTGCACCGAATAATATTGTGCACGATGTGGGCGGAAGAGGTGCAGGACTGGTCCTGCAAAAAAATAGTGCGGCCCTTGAAACATCAAAAGACTATTTGACGGGAGTGGTGTATCCTTAGCTAGTGGTCAGTGGTCGGTGGTCAGTGGTCAGTGGTCGGAGGACAGGAAACGCGCTCGCACATCAGCACAAGAAGAATTTGAATTCTCTGCGGCCTCTGCGTCTCTGCGGTAAAATTGTTTTCTACTCGAAGCTCAAGGCGCGCTCGAAGTCGGAGGGGTTGGTGGCCGCGGCCTTTGCCACCTCGAGGGTGACGATGCCCTTTTTGAACAGCCAGCTCAGATGCTGGTCGAAAGACTGCATATGATAACCCTCGCGTCCCTTCTCGATATATTCCTTGATCTTGGGGGTCTTTTCCGCGGTGCGGATGCACTCCTGGATGGTGGCGGTATTGATCATGATTTCCGCGGCCACCACCCGTCCTTTGCCGTCCTGCCGCGGCAGCAGCCGCTGCGAGATGATTGACTTCAGGCTCTCGGCCAAACGCATCCTCACCACATCCTGCTCCTCCATCGGGAACAGCCCGATCAGACGGTTGACCGTGTGGGTGGCGTCGGTGGTGTGGAGGGTCGAGAAAACCAGGTGGCCGGTCTCCGCGGCCTTGAGCGCGATGTCCACCGTGGCGAAGTCCCGGATTTCTCCGACCAGGATCACATCCGGGTCCTGCCGCAGGGCGCCCCGGAGCGCGGTGGCGAAATCCACGGTGTCCGATCCGATCTCGCGCTGGGAGACCGAACAACTGAGGTCATTATGCAGGAATTCAATGGGGTCCTCGATGGTGAGGACATGCTTGCGGAAATTTTCGTTGACATGGTGGATCATGGCGGCGAGGGTTGAGGATTTGCCGGAGCCGGTGACGCCGGTGACGAGGACCAGGCCGCGTTCGTTGGAGGCGATGTCCTTGAGCACCGGGGGCAGGCCCAGCTTGTCTATGGTGGGGATGTCCAGCGGGATGATGCGCAAAATAATCTCGAAGCTGCCGCGCTGGCGGAAGACATTGACCCGGAACCGGCCCACCTCCGCCAGCAGATAAGCGGTATCCAACTCCAGCAACTCGTCAATATTCTGCTTTTGACCGCCGGCCGCCAGAATGGTGGCCACGATATTTTTGGTGTCCTCCGGCGCCAGCTTGGGCGCCTTGATGTCGCGCAGCCTCCCGTCAATCCGGAACATGGGCGGGGCGCCGACCTTGAGGTGGACATCCGAGGCGTTGGATTTGACCCCCGCGGACAATAACTGGTTAAATATTTTAGTGTCCATTTTACTTCCGCTTTGAACCTTTCACTTTCTTTGCTTTGGACCCGGACCCGGCTGCCGCCGGTTTCCCGCCGGCCAGCTGCCGGAACCTGCTCAATTCCACGGTGGTCTTGCGCAGCCGCTCGGAAAGGGTCCGGCAAAAAGACTTGTAAATCTTGAGCGCCAGTTTTTCGTTGTCCTCCAACAGGTCTTCAAAAGCCGCGCGGTGGATGACCAGGAGCGTCAAGTCGGTCAAGGCGATCACGCTGGCCGAAGTCAACTCGTTTTCGATCAGGATCATCTCGCCGAACAGTTCCCCCCGCTTAAGCCGCGCCACCTCCAGTTGATCCTTGCCCTCCCCTTTCACCACTTTGACCTCGCCCTGCTCGATCAGGTAAAGAGCATGGCCCAGCGCGCTTTCCTCAATGACCACGGTCCCGGGCCGGTGCGGCTCGCGCTGGCAAATCCTGGCCAGGCTCTGCGCCTCGCTGAAATTCAGGTTCTTGAACAAAAAGGTGTCCTGAATCAACTCGGAACCAACTATTTCCTCGAATTCTTCGATCGCCATTTGTTCTCCCGGCCGCGTCCCATGCCCCAAATTTGCGCGGCAGACTCGCCTGCCTTCGCATAGGTCTTAATTTATAGGCTTGCCGAGGAAT
>CAIUDS010000487.1 GCA_903897985.1 uncultured delta proteobacterium | reverse complement strand
GTGTTCCATAACCCGGCCGCGGAACCCTGCTTCGATCTGGACACCCTGCCCTTCCCGGATTTCGGCCTGTTGCAAAGCGGGATCAACGATGTGAAACCGGTGATCACCTCGCGGGGCTGCCCCCACAACTGCAGCTTCTGCTCGGTGACCGAGCTCTTCGGCCGGAAATACCGGTTCCGCACTCCGGAAAATGTGATGCAAGAGATGGAGAGCCTGAATTTCAAAAAAGGCGACACCCTGTTCTTTTATGATGACAATTTTGTGGCCAACCCGGAGAACACCAAGAAACTGCTCCGGCTGATGATTGCGAACAAGCTCACGCCGGCCTGGACCGCGCAGGCGCGGGTGGACTGCACGCAGGACGAGGAATTGTTGGAGTTGATGCGGGAGTCGAATTGTTTCTTCGTTTATTTGGGTCTGGAATCGGTGAACCCGGAAACGCTGCGGAGCTACCGCAAGAAGCTGTCGGTGGAGCAAATTGAACAGGGCATTGCCAAGTTCCGCTCATACGGCATCCGCACCCACGGCATGTTCGTGCTCGGAGCGGACACCGATGATGTCGAGACCATCCGCCAGACCGCGAATTTCGCGCTTAAAAACAAAATTGACACGGTCCAGTTCCTGATCCTGACGCCGATCCCGGGCACCAAGCTTTACCGCGAGATCGAACAAGGCGGCCGGCTGCTCACGCAGGACTGGAGCCTTTATGACGGACACCATGTGGTGCACCGGCCGGCGAAGCTGACCCCCTACCAGCTGCAAAAGGAAACCATCAAGGCCATGGCCAAATTCTACTCGTCCTGGCAATTGATCTGGCTGTTCCTCCGCTTCGACTTCATGACCTTCATCTATCGCTCGTACGGCAACCAACTGGTGGCGCGCTGGCGCCGCCAACGGAGCAGCCGCAAATATTTCCGGATGATGCAGGAAGTGAGCGCGGGCACGGTGGCCAAACTGGGGGACAACTACCGCAAAACCGCGGAGGACATCAAGAAATATTTCGAGCGACTGCGCAAAAAGAATACCCAGCCCCAAAAACACAGTTGATAAGATGATAGGTTGATAAGGAATCGCGCCTTCCTCCTTCGCCAAGGCTACGGAGGACGGGAAAGGCGCTCGCACATCTATATCAACCTATTAACCTCTCAACCGGAAATAGGAGGCCGAGATGACAAGGATCAAAAGCGTTCTCGTGTTCACGCTTTGCTTCGCCCTGCTGCCGCTCTTGTCCGGGACCGGTCCGGGCTCGGAGGTGAATGTATGGATCGGCACCGGCGGGACCGGGTTCGGCGTCGGTTCCACCACGCCCGCGGCCGCGGCGCCGTTTGGCCTGGTCCGGCTCGGCCCGGACACGCGCATGGGCAAGATTGAATCCTTCTTCGGCTACGGCGGCGGCTATTGGTATCCGGAAAAAATCCTCCGCGGCTTCAGCCATACCCATTTGAGCGGGATCGGGGTGTCGGATTACGGCAACCTCCGGTTCATGCCCGCGGTTGGAAGAGGCAAGGACCGGCTTGATGAGCGCAAATATCGGACCGGGTTCCGGCATCAGGACGAGACCGCCCATCCCGGATATTATTCGGTCTTGCTCGGAAACGGGATCAAAGCCGAACTGACCGCCACGCTCGATTCCGGGTTCCATCGTTACACCTATCCTCAAGGCCAGAATGCCCTGCTCATCCTCGACCTCTCGCGCGCCCTGCTCGACAACCAAAGCTGCGGCGGCGAGATAAAAATTGACCCGGCAGCCAAAACCGTATCCGGCCTCCAGATCGCCTGCGGATCTTTTACCAAACGGAATCCTGGCGGGATCAAGTTTTATTATTTCGCCCGGATCAGCGAACCGTTCGAGAGTTACGGAATTCGGAGTTCGGAATTCGGAATTCGGGAAAAGGCCACGGAGGCCAAGGACAAAAAAACCATTGCCTATTTTGACTTCGGCCCGATTAACCGGCCGGTGCTGCTCAAGGTCGGCATCTCGCTGATCAGCGTGGAGCAGGCGCGGAAGAATCTGGACGCGCAAATCCCGGAGTGGGATTTCAATAAGACCCTGGCCGACGCCGAGAAGGCGTGGAAAGAGCCGCTGTCCAAAATCGAAATCACGGGCGGGAGCCGGGACCAGCGCGCGGCTTTCTACTCCGCGTTATATCATTCCTATTTCCAGCCCACCAACCTCACCGAGCAGGGCGGCGCCTATCTGGGTCTGGACGGGAAGACCCATCAGGCGGACTGGGGCATTTATTATTCCGACTTTTCCATCTGGGACACTTATCGGACGCTGCATCCGCTTTTGGTTTTGCTGGAGCCCAAGGCGAGCACGGACATGATGGAGACTCTGGCCAAGATGGCGGAACAGGGCGGGTTTTTGCCGCGTTGGCCCACGGCCAACATGTACACCAACTGCATGACCGGGACCTTTGGCGACTGCGTGTTGGCGGACGGATATTTGAAGGGCCTGACCGGGTTCGAGGCCGCCAAGGTTTATGAGAACATGGTCAAGATCGCGAACGAGCCCACGCCTAAAGGCCATCCCTACACCGGCCGTCCCGGAATTCTCGACTACAAAAAATACGGCTATCTGCCGAAGGAATCCAAACAGATGGCGTCGAGCACGCTTGAATACGCCTACTGCGATTTTTGCATCGCGCAGATGGCGACCAAACTGGGCCGGCCGCAGGCCGCTCAGGAGTTTTTTAAACGCTCGAAGTATTATAAGAACCAGTGGGACCCTGCCAGCGGCTTTTTCCGGCCGCGCAAGGCCGATGGAAAATTCGCCGCGTTCTCACCCACGGTTTGGGGCGTTGACTATACCGAGGGCACGGCCTGGCAGTGGCTCTGGACCAATTGGTATGACCCGCAGGGGATGGCAGACCTTTTCGGCGGCCGGGAAAAGATGGTCGCCCGGCTGGAGAAGTTCATGGAGTTGGGCGCGCTGACGAAATCGAATGCCCTGCCCAACACCTACTTCTGGCCCGGGAACGAGCCGGACATGCAAGCGCCCTATCTGTTCAACCAGCTCGGCCGGCCCGACCTGACTCAGAAATGGGTCCGCTGGGTGATTGACGAAAAATTCCCGAACACGCCCGCGGGCATTCCGGGCAACGATGACTGCGGGACCATGAGCGCCTTCTTGATCTTCAGCGAACTCGGTTTCTATCCGATCGCCGGAACCGACCTTTACTATCTGACCGCGCCGCTGTTCCCGGAGGCTACCATGCATCTGGAAAAAGGAGACCTGAAAATACAGGCCCGGGGAGCCCCGGAAAAAATCTACATCAAGTCCGTCAAGCTGAACGGCAAGAACCTGGACCGGGTCTGGATTAGGCATAAGGAAATTACTGGCGGTGGCGCGACAGGAATGTCGCGCCCCACTGCAGTTTTGGAATTCGAGTTGAGCGAGAAGCCCACAGATTGGGGCAAGAATTCGCCAGAGCCGGAATTTAGGATCAGGTGAGGGTTACGCGGCAGGAATGCCGCGCCTCACTACCGGAATGTCGCGCCTTTAGTGAAGCGGGGCATTCCTGCCCCGTAGTGGAGCGGGACATTCCTGCCCCGTAGTGGAGCGGGACATTCTTGTCCCGCCACCTTATCCCAAAATTAAAAATTCATAATCCTCCGGCTTCTCCACCAAACCCGCTTCCACCGGATTGTTGCAAATATATTGAAGCTTTTGCTCAAATTCCTTTTCATCCCGGATGATCCGATCGAATGACTCTCTTACCCAGATTTTGCCGGTAGTGCCCAGATGCTGGTTGATGGCGCGGCTGCTGGCGCCTTTGATCCCTTTGAGGATTTCGGACAAGTCCCACCAGTGGAGCGGGACATTCTTCTCCCGTTGGTTGAGCGGGACATTCAGGTCTTGACTTTTGGGCAAAGGCTTGAGCATCAGATGACAATGATCCGACATCACCACCGCTGCAATCAAGTCAAATTTCTTTCCATTCCCCCAACGAATATGTTCGATCAGAATTCGTTTTGACTCGTCGTCCAAATCTCCGCGGCTGCTCTTGAAAGTGACATAATAGACACTCCCGCCCATCTGCCAGTGCGGCAAATGATGCTTCCGGATTAAGAGCTGATCGGTGACCATAAATATTTTATAACACCTAATCTAAATTCTGCAAAGTAGGTAACGCGGCAGGAATGCCGCGCCTCACTACCGAAAGGTCGCGCCTCAGTGAAGCGGGGCATTCCTGCCCCGTAGTGGAGCGGAACATTCGTGTCCCGCCACCTAAAAGAACTTCAACAACTTGCGTCTTGAAGCCGGCGGGCTTTCCTTGGTCTCAGACAGGAACGGGCCGGAATAGTTGATCTTCCGGAATTCGGCCAGCACCCGTTTCCAGTTGATGTTGCCCGCGCCGATGTTAAGGTGGTCATCCTTTTTGCCGTCGTTATCATGGTAATGGACGCTGATGATTTTGGGACCGAGTTTTCTGATATACGGCAGGATGCCTTCATTGGTGTGGGCATGGCCGAGGTCGAGGCAAAGGTTCAACCAGGGCGACTTGATCGCGGAGAAAATTTTCGGGAAGTCCTTGAGGTTGTCGCCCAGGTAAAAGATGGGTGAATTTGGGGGCATGAGGTTGGTGTTTTCCAGGGCCAGTTTAACCTGAAATTTTTCGCATTCCCTTACCGCTTGTTTCAGGTTCTCGAGAGCGCGGCCCAAGGCCTGACGCCTGGCTTTCTGGAAGTCCTTTTGGCTGTTGAGGGAGCCGAGATAAGTGGTGACAAAACCGGCTCCCAAGGCTTTTGCGAGCTTAAGGCAATACTTTAAGTATCTCAGGTTAGCCTCTGATATTATTTGTATTTTTTCAGCAAGATTCAAGATATATGGAGGATGAATGCTTAAGCTGATGCGATGATTTTCCGAGAGTTCCCGGATCCTTTGGATGCGCTCGGGATTAAAGCCTTCGAGCAGGTTTAAGTCATTGAACAGGTCAATTTCCACATGGGCGAGTCCGTTCTTGGCCGCGTATTCGATTTCCTTTTCCGCGGGCCGGTTATGCGCGAGGAATCCGAATTTGAGGTTCATGTTTCCCGCCTTTCTTTCTTTTGTAGGGGCAGGACTTGCCCTGCCCAATTCGGGCGCAGCAAGCTGCGCCCCTACCGAACAAAGGCATTCTTCACTCAAGAGATTTTTTTATCCTTTGAAAAAATGGCCTGCCATTCGTAGCTCAGAGCATGCGTGAGCATGGTCTGAAAATCAGCCCTACTCCGTCCCGCCAAGCGGGACTACGAAGGGCATTCTTCGCTCACCTTCAAGCAACCTCATCCTTTGAAGAATGGCCTGCCATTCGTAGCTCAGAGCATGCGTGAGCATGGTCGGAAAATCAGCCCTACTCCGTCCCGCCAAGCGGGACTACGAAGGGCATTCTTCGCTCACCTTCAAGCAACCTCATCCTTTGAAAAATGGCCTGCCATTCGTAGCTCAGAGCATGCGCAAGCATGGTCGGAAAATCAGCCCTACTCCGTCCCGCCAAGCGGGACTACGAAGGGCATTCTTCGCTCACCTTCAAGCAACC
>CAIUDS010000486.1 GCA_903897985.1 uncultured delta proteobacterium | reverse complement strand
TTCAGCGCGACTGGACGACATAGGACTCGGGAGGTTGTTAACCTCTCAGACTCTTGGACGACAGAATCATCATTGGTCCAGCAAGGGTCGCCAGGGTCGTAACCCTGGACCCACTCGGTTCACTTTGTGCACCTTATAAATTCGTGCGCGATGTGAAACCCCGAGGGTTAAGGGTCTGGACCCTTAAAAAAAATATGCGGCTCTTGAAAACAACGAAAGACGGTTTTTACGGGGAAGGAGTATCTTGAGCGAGAAATGCGCAAGCTATTGAATTCTTAGAACTTGCGACTAAAGTCGCCCGCACAGAGTGGGTGGCGCTTAGGAGCCGCCGAGGTTATTGAGCCTGGGCTGGCCGCGGGTGCCGCCGGGCATGGTGGTGTTCAGGCTTCCGCACAGACATCCGATCTCGAGCGAGTCGGCGACGGCCTTGCCGGAGAGGAACCCATAGAGGAACCCGGCATCGAAGCTGTCGCCCGCGCCCACCGTGTCAACCACCTTCATCTTGAGCGCTTGGGCCGCGAATTTTTTTCCGCCGGCATAGGCTTCCGCTCCCGATTCCCCCTTTTTGATCACCAGGACCGGGACAACTTTTTGCAGCTTCTTGACGGCTTGCTCCAGCGAACGCTCCCGGGCGATGAGCCGCGCTTCATTGGCATTGGGGAAGAAGATGTCCACCAGGGGCAAGACCTTCCAGACCCCGCTGTCCCATTTTTCCTCCGGGTCCCAGTTGGTGTCCAGGCTAATGCTCGCGCCGTAACGCTTGAGTTTTTTGAGCAACGCCGGATAGGCCGGCTGTAGCCGTTTCATCATGAAGTAGCTGCCAATGTGGAAATGTCTGGTAGCTTTAAGCAGGGCGTCCGGGACATCATGCTTGTTGACCGCGTCAATGGTCCCGGCATAGGTCATGATGGCGCGGTCGTTTCCCGCGTTCAGGATCACGGTCAAACCGGTTTTCTCGGAGGGATCGGTTTTTACATATGAGAGGGAAACCCCGGCCTGTTTCAGGGTCTTTTTGATCAGGGCGCCGAACTCGTCATTGCCGACCTTGCCGATCAAGGCGGTCTTGAGTCCGAGCTTGGCGGCCTGGCAGGCGAAGATGGAGGTGGACCCGCCCATTTCGAGGGAATAATCTCCGAGCATTTTTTCCTTCTGCCCGAATTCCGGGACCACATCCCTTCCGCTCAAGACCAGGTCCGCGGCCAGGTCGCCGATGGTGAGGACATCGAGACTCTTGTTCATGGGGATGGTTTCAAAGCTTGATCCAGGGGGCGAGTCCCGAGGGAAGGTCGGGATTGATCCCCCGGGCGATGGCCCGGTAGAGCGATACGGCCTGGGCAATGAACGCAAAGGGGATCCCGGCGACGCCGAAATTTTTGAAGGACGGTATTTGCAGGCTATAGTCCGAACCCCAGAAATTTCCGTGCTTGTGGCTCACCGTCAGCAAAAGCGGGGATTTTTTCTTGAGGTCTTTGAGCAAATCTTTCTGGAAATCAATCCCGTTCCGGTTGCAGGCCATGATCACGAGCGTCCAGTCGTCAATAACCACGATGGGCCCATGGCGGACATCCAGCAGGTGGTAATAATTGGAAGGCGCCGCGCAGATTTCCTTGAACGAGAGCGCGCCGGCCTCGGCGATCCCGCAGAGCTCGGAGTCGGCCAGGACCACAACCTGGTTCCAGCTCCGCTCCCCGCCGAGCTCCTTCAAGACCCCCCGGTATTTCTCCACAAAGGCCGGACCGCTCTTGATGGCGGCGCCCACCTCGTCCAGCAGCCGCGCGTCTTTGGCCAGGGTTGCGATCAGGAGCAGATTGGCCGCGTAGAGGTTGGTGATCGAACGGGTCTGGCAGACGCTTTCGTCGAAAATCCAGGGCATTTCCAGGCAGAGGTCCGAGAGCTTGGACAGGCTCGATTTTTCGCGCGCGCAAATGGACAGGCAGGGGTTTTTGAATTCCTTTTGCGCCTGCCTGACCGCCTTGACCACCTCGCTGGTCTCGCCCGATCTCGAGGGCGCGATCAGCAAGGATTTTTTCAAGGGTTTCCGATACGAGGGCAGGTTAAGCAACAAATCCCCCGCGGCAACGGCATGCGCGGGCAAATCCAGACGCATGCCCGCGGAAACCTGCGCGGACTTGCACAGGCAGTAACTGGAGCCGCACCCGAGCCAGGTCAGACTCTGAGGCTTGACCTTGGCCGCGAACTTCCGGATCCGGCCCGCGTTCTCCCGGAAATATCGGTAGGTCTTTTCCAGCGCCTCATACTGTCCGAAAATTTCTTTTTCCGTCAGATACAAGTTCCCCTCATAGCCCTTCAATCAAACCCTTGGGCAACAGGCTCGCCTGTTCCATTCTCACGAATACCGTGATTTTATCCAACGGGACCTCCACCTTGACGGTGGCCGGTCCGGAGTATTTTTTGGACGGATCCCACAGGTCCTGCCATTCGCCCTTGGGCAAATATACTTCGCGGCTCCTCATCCCAATCTTCCAGATCGGCGCGACCAGGAGCGACGGCCCGTAAAGGTATTCATCCCACAGGTTCGCAACCTTGGGATCGTCGGGCCAGTCGAAGAAGAGCGGGTGCACGATCGGGTCTCCGGTCTCATGCGCCTTTTGCGCGAGCGCGTAGGTGTAGTCAACCATGCGCTCATGGATCCAGGTGTAGCGGTGATAAATCTTGATCAGCTCCGGGTCATTCTTCGGCTCGGTGGGCATGTTCCAGACCGTGCGCGGACCCACGCCGCCGATCTCCATCAGCGGGCAGAAGCACGAGACCTCCAGCCACCGCGCAAATACATCCCGGTCGCGGAACGGCTCATACCCGCCGGTGTCCGACCCCCAGGTCGGGAAGCCGAGGATGGCATTCCTTTGCACCTCGATGATCACGGCGCGCAGGCCCAAATCGGTGCCGGTCATCTTGCCGTGGGCCAGGACCGCGCCCGGAGAGTCGCCGCCGTAATGGATGGCATATTTGGTGGTGCCGTTCTGCGCCGGCCGCGACATGATGATGAAATCGTCGCCGCGCACCGAGCGGGTGGCGTCGGAGAAAGTCTGGGCATAGAGGAACGGGTAGAGGTTGTGGTTCTGGAACCCGGATTCGCCGTTGAAATAGATGTCCGTGGGCTGGGACGGGTTGTATTCGTCGGCGCGGTCCAGCTTCCAGGCGTCGGTGCCGTAGGTCTTCATGAAATCCACGATTTTGGCCTTTTGCCATTCGACCGCCTGAGGGTTGGTGAAATCAATGTTGCGGTTCCCGATCATATATCCGTTCTGGCGCGCCTCGTAGCCGAACTCGTCCTTTTTGTAGCCGAGCGCCCAGGGCCCGGCCCAGAGCATCACATGCCAGCCGCGCTTATGGAGCATGTCAATCATCTTTTTGGGATTGGGGAACCGGGTCTCGTCCCAGGTGAAGCCGCCGTAACCGTAATTGCCTTCCGCCCAGGGCCGGTCAATCAGATAAATCCCTTTGGGGAACCCGAGTTTTTCATACATAGTAATGTCTTCCACCAAATCCGCGTTCATCTTGACCCCTTCGAAGTCGGTGATGATCCGGCGGTGCTCGTCGCGCCATCTCCAGGGCGAATACGACCACTTGGGCGGAAGGATCGGCCGGCCCATCAAGTTGGTGAAGTGGTTCATGATCTCGGGGTAGCTGTCGCCGGTTATGAAGTAGCAGGTGAAGCCCTGCTTACCCGGATAGAAGCCGACCTCGAGCAGGTCCGGGTTGGTTTTGCCCACATCCCAGGCGCCCGGGTCCCAGCCCTGCACCCACATGCCGTATCCGCGCGAGGAGATGTAAAAGGGAACATACGCGGCAAACGACGGGATCTCCCATTGATAGACAATTTCGCCGCGCCGGTCCAGGCTGCCGATTTCCTGGATCTGCATCTCGCTCGGTCCGCGCGGGGCCACCAGCCGCTCGGTCAGGCCGTAAATCAACTCGCCCTTTTCGAGCGGGATGCGCAGATGCCCCGACTTGCTGGTCAGCTTATATACATGGGCGTCCAGCTTTTCCAGCTTCGCGTCTCCGCTCTTGATCGCGACCTGCCACGGCTTCGGGACCACGGTCAGGTCTATCGCCGGCCCCTGCACCTCCAGCTTGGGCGGATGGAAAAAGTCCGGAACCACGATGTTCTGCAGGCCGTCCATCATCGCCGCGCAGGAAACCAATAACAGGCAGACCACCAAGGACCAAAAAACCTTCTTATTCATTTGTTCTCCCTCCCCATCTTAATCGAAATCGTAAAATTGAAATCTTGCCCTCATCTTCACATAGTGATGATCGCGTAGAACACCCCGATCAACAGGAACACATAACCCCACCCGGCGAGGAACCCGATGATGCCGGCCCTGGTCGGCCGCGGGATCACGAAATTGGATCCCGGGAACAGGGTATTGTCCGGCAGCGTTTCCGAGCCGGCCGGGATCACACACGGGGCCACGATTTGTTCGCCGTCCTTCGTGGGGGTCCGGGTCAATGCGTAATAATTTTCCAGCTTTTTGGCGTCCACCGGTTTAGTGAGTAGGCTCACAACTACTCCGAGGATGAGTCCGGCCGCGATGTAGAGGATGATGGCCCAGGGGTAATAAATTTCCAACCCCGCTTCCCGCTCGATCACCAGCCTCAAGGATTCCGCATGGGGGATTCCGTTGACCAGCTTCACAAAGAATTGCTGGGTGGTCAGCCACCAGGTGAGCGCGGCGCCGAGGAACGAGGCCCAGGCGCCCGCGGTGGTTGCCCGTTTCCAGAACAGCCCGAGCCAGAAAGCGATCCCGAGCAGAAGTCCGGTTTTCCAGAAGAATTCGAGTCCCTTGACCACCCCGGAAATTTTATAGGCGAAGACCAGGGCGAAGCCCACGGTCACCACCGAGGCGATCCGCGCCACCAGGAGGTAATGTTTCTGAGACTTGCCCTTGGCCACCTTCTTGTAGATATTCTCGGTGAACAGGCCGGAGGAGCAGATCATGACCGCGTTGGCCATGCTCTGGAGCGAGGCGAGCAGGGTGGCGAGGAAAACTCCGAGCAGTCCGGGCGCGGCCTTGCTGAGGAAATCCTTGGCGATGTGGCCCCAGACCTGGTCCGGCACTACTTCTCTTCCCGCAAAATAGGCGATGGCCGCGAACCCGACCAGGCACCAGGCCATGGTGCAGATGCGCTTGACCATGTTCCCGCACATGAACCCGACCCGGCCGTCCATCTCGGTCCGGCCGGAGGAGCAGTTGGCCAGGATGTGCGGCTGGGTGACAATCCCGATCAAACCGGTCAGCGAGAGCATGGCGATATAAAACACCCCGATGTCTCCGGGCGCCACCATGCTCCAGAGCGCGGGGTCGGCGATCTTGTCATGCAGTCCGGCCATGCCGCCCACGGCCTTGAGCACGAAGGGCAGCAGGATGAAGGAAAAAATGATGGTCAGCACGCCCTGGATGAAATCGGTGATGATCCCGGCGGCCAATCCGCCGGCCACGCTGTAAATAACAAACACGAACACCACCAGGCTGATCGCCAGGTTGGCCCGGATCCCGGTCGAGCCTTGGACCACCGAACCGAATGCCTTCAAGATGGTGCCCATGTCCACCACCAGGGTCAGGATTCCGATCAGGGTATAAAGGTAGGCCATGCTCCGGCCGTAGCGCGCCTCGTAAATGTCCGCGGTGGTCAGCGCCCGGAACCGCTTCATCACCGGCGCGATCAGCCAGTAGAAAGGGGTGCAGAACAGATACAGCCACTGGTACCAGATCCCGGAAACGCCGTTGGTGAACGACTTGCTCGAGACCCCGACGGCCTCGTCCGCATGGGTGCCGGTCCCGAACGCGAAAAAGATCATCAGCACCTTGCCGAACCGTCTCGGCATTACGAACTCTTCCATGGACTTAACCTTGCGCGAGACGATGAACCCGATCACCACCAGCGTGCCCAGATAGACCGCCAGCGCGATAATATCCGGGGCACTCAGACTCACATTCATTTATACCCCCTCGGGACTTATTGATAGCGGGTCAGAAGCGATGCGGAATCCTTATCCAGGTAAATGATGGCGGCCGGGTGCTGCTGCATGATCGAGGATGGCACCATATTGCTGACCGGCCCCTCCAGGCAGGCTTTCACCGCCTGAGCCTTGCGCAGGTCCGGGCAGGCGCAGATGATCGCCTGGGACTTCATTACCTGTCTGACGCTCATCGAGATCGCCTGTTTCGGCACCTCGTCCAAAGTCTTGAACCAGCCCTCGCCCAACTGCTGCCGCCGGCACGCCGGGTCCAGGTTCACGATCAGATACGGTTCCTCGGTCTCGAAGTCAGCCGGCGGGTCGTTGAACGCCAAATGCCCATTCTCGCCGATGCCCACGAACGCCACATCTATCGGGTGCTTCTTGAGGATCTCGCCCACCCTTTGACATTCCCCCGCGGCATCGTGCTCGCCGTTCAAATAGTGGAATTCCTTCACCGGAACCTTGTCCGCAAACCGCTCTTTCAGGTATTTGCGGAACGAGGCCGGATGCGTGATGGGCAGGCCCACATATTCGTCGAGGTGGAAACAGGCGATTTTGCTCCAGTCCAGGTCCGGCTCCCGGACCAGGGTCTCGAGCATCTCGAACTGCGACACCCCGGTGGCCAGGATCACATTCGCGAAGCCCTTGGTCCGGAGCGTTTCCCGGATCAGGCGCGCGCCGTCCTTGCCCGCGGCCTGCCCGAGCTCGCTCCTACTGCTGAAAATCTTTACCTGCATTTTGAACGGCTCGAATTATATCACAACCCCGCCCGCGCCACAAAATCGCTTCTCACCCGGTTCCGCGTCCAGCAAATCCGCGCATAAAACTGGGGGTGGGCAAGGGCGCGGCAGGAAAGCCGGAAGAGATCATCCACAGATTACACAGATGGCACAGATTTTTTCCTTTAAGCCTTTAATCTCTTAGACCTTTAAGCCTTCCAGCTTCAGGCTTCCCGGATTTTTCAGGATCAGATTCCATCGGTCGGCAAGAAATGGAGTAAGTAGACAAGTATCAGTCTACTTGTCTACTTACTGCTTTGGACTTTCAGGCATAAGGTTTTCGTTCCGAGATTCCGGTTCCTTGCCGCCTGCCCCTGTCAACCGAACTCCGCAGGAGAAGAACTCATCCACAGATTACACAGCTTGTCCTTCGTAGCTCGTTATTACGAGCGGAGTAGGAAGGACACCGAGAATGGCGGATTAATCAGACCGCAATGTATTCGGCGAGGGAAGTGGGTTCGGGGATGGCCAGGTGGTCCTCTTTCAGGCCCTGGAGATGCAGCGCGATGGCGGCGCGCATGTTTTTTTGCACCTGTTTGATGGTGGCTCCGGTGGCCACGCACCCGGGCAGGTCCGGGGAATAAGCCGAATAGTTGCGCTTGGCCTTTTCGATGATAACCAGATAACGGTGCATTTTATTTTGCCTCCTTGAGCTTCGCTTGTTTCAAAATGCTGTTCAAAGTGCCTTTGGCCAGGTCATCATTGGGGTGGCCGGCAATGGTCACCCGCCCCGGTTTGAGGGGGTGCTTATACTGGCGATGGCTGCCTTTCGTCGCCACCAGCCCCCACCCATCATCCTCTAATATTTTTATGATAACACGAACTTTCAAAAAAGCACCCTATGATTAATTCTCATATTAACCTATCATCCTGTCAACTGATCAACCTATCCTCTCTTTTCGCGGGTCTGCGGTCCAAGGTCTCCCCATGCCAAGTCTATGGTCTGCGGTCTGGGGTCCACAGTCTCGCCATGCCAAGTCTATGGTCTATGGTCTGTGGTCTGTAGTCTGCGGTTTGCGGTCTAAAGTCCCGCCATTCCATCTTGCCCTTCGTAGCTCCGAAGGAGCGGAGTAGGGTGACCGGATCTGTCATCGCCTACTCCGCCGAAGTAGTTTCCGTTCTCCGTAGCAGTAGCAGGACTACTGCTACTACGAAGGATGAATCGGCTACGAAGGCTGGAAACCCGTGCTATAATACTTTCTCGATAAATTTGGCTTGCAATTCGATTTGGAACAAGATAGGATGGCCTGTAACAAAGCTCAGGAGGGCGAAGATGAAAGGGAAGAAATTTTTAGGGTTTTGGGGAACAATTTGGCTCCTTGTGAAGCTTATCGGAGGTGCGGAGCTATGAAGGCTACCGAAGCTAATCTGCTTGCTTTTTTAAGAAAATCGCCCCAGTTTGTCATTCCCATCTATCAGCGCACCTACTCCTGGACAGAGCGGGAGTGCCGACAATTGTGGGACGACATTATTCGGACAGGTAACAACGATGAAGTCTCGGCGCACTTTATCGGCTCCATCGTATATATTGAGAAGGGGCTATACCAAGTGTCGAGCCAGTCCCCCTTGCTGGTGATTGATGGTCAGCAGCGGCTAACCACGGTTACGCTATTAATCGCAGCTTTGGTGAGGGCCCTTGAGAAACTCCCCGAAGCGGACCGCGAGCCAGTGGACGGCTTTTCGCCCCGCAAGTTACGTAATTATTATTTGCTTAATCCGGAAGAAAAAGACGAGCGGCGCTATAAACTGATTCTTTCCCAGACAGACAAGGACTCCCTCACTGCCATTGTATGCGGACGAGAGCAGCCTAAAGAACCATCCATACGGACGACTGAGAACTTTAAGCTATTCGAGTCATGGATTGCCGAGTGCAAGCACGACCTGACGGTAGTGTATACGGGGCTTGCCAAGCTGATTGTGGTGGATATAGCACTCAACCGTGATCAGGATAATCCGCAGCTAATATTCGAGAGCATGAACTCCACTGGCCGCGAGCTGACACAGGCCGACCTCATCCGTAACTTTATCCTGATGGGATTGGAGCCACAGCTTCAGATAAAGCTCTATGAACATTATTGGAGGCCAATGGAAATGGACTTCGGCCAGGAAGCCTACGGGACGCACTTCGATGGCTTCATGCGTCATTACCTTACAGTCAAAACTGGTAACATCCCCAATGTGCGAGAGGTGTACGAAGCATTCAAGGTTTACGCGCGTTCTACTGAAACTGTATCTGCAGGGGTGGAAGCGCTTGTCGCGGATATCCGCGCTTTTTCTCGCTACTTCTGCGCGATGGCGCTGGGAGCCGAAACCGACACAGATCTGAAGATCGCATTCAACGACTTGCGAGAATTAAAGGTGGATGTAGCTTACCCCTTCCTTTTAGAGCTATATCACGACCATGTTGCTGCATTACTTTCTAAAGAAGATTTCATAGCGGCGGTGTGCCTGGTTGAAGCCTATGTCTTCCGCCGTGCTATCTGTGCTATCCCGACTAATTCGTTGAACAAGACCTTTGCCACCATCACTAGGCCTCTTAAAAAAGATCGCTACTTAGAAAGCATCTCGGCAAATTTTCTCCTTCTACCTTCCTACCGCCGTTTTCCAACCGACGATGAGTTCCTCCGGGAAATACAGTCACGCGATCTCTATAACTTCCGCAATCGCAGTTACTGGCTAAGGAGGCTTGAGAACCATGGCCGCAAGGAGCGCATAATGGTGGATGAATACACCATCGAACACATTCTACCACAAAATGAGAACCTATCTGCGGACTGGAAGACCTCTCTTGGGCCTGAGTGGGAGCGAATTCATGAGACTTGGCTTCATACCCTCGGCAACCTCACCCTTACAGGTTATAATTCCGAGTATAGTGACCGGCCTTTTGCGGAGAAGCGAGATATGAAAGGCGGTTTCAAGGAGAGCCCGCTCAAACTCAACCAAGGACTCGGCCAGCACGAGCAGTGGAATGAAGATGCAATAAAAGCGCGTGCAAAAATATTTGCTGAAATGGCCGTGGACGTTTGGGCTTATCCAAAGATTGCAGATGATGTACTGGACGCCTACCGCCCCAAGACTGATGCATCTAAATCTGGATACAGCATTGAAGATCATGCGTACCTGCTCTCCGGTCCGATACGAGAGCTGTTCGAAGCCTTCCGAAAGGAAGTGCTTGCTCTTGACCCCTGCGTCACCGAGGAGTTTCTTAAGCTATACGTGGCTTACAAAGCAGAAACAAACTTCGTTGATGTCGTGCCCCAAGCTAAACGGCTGCGCCTATCTCTCAACATGGCCTTTTCGGAGATCAACGATCCCAAGGGGATTTGCAAGAATGTGGCGGGCATCGGTCGCTGGGGCAACGGCGATGTGGAGGTACATCTTGCCTCGATCAATGAGCTTCCATACGTGATGGGCCTTGTTCGCCAAGCGCTAGAAAAACAATTAGGCAATGATGAGATAAGCAAATGATCCAGTAAACTCCGGGGGTCATAAAACCCCGAGGGTCAGGTCTAAAGTTAATGCGGTCATCCCATTCCCCTGTCAGCGCCTGGGCCAGTTTCCAGTTCCCGGTTTCCTATTTCCAGTTAAACACCCGTACCCTTTGCGCCTTTGCGGTTCAATGGCGTTCCTGAATTTCGTCGTGTCCTTGGTGTCGCCGTGTTTAAACCGGGAATTTTCTGTGTTCATCGGTGAAATCGGTGGATGAATTCTCTTGATGTCAGCGCTTTTCGATTTCGAGGAGGAACAGTTCCATTTGTTTTTCGCGGCTGGATTCGGGATAAGGGACGGGGTAGCAGCCGGAGAAGCAGGCGTCGCAGAACAGGCCCATGGAGTCGTGAACCGCCTGGTGGAGGCCGGCGATGGAGAGGTATCCGAGCGAGTCCGCGGTGATGAACTGCCGGATGTTTTCCACCGACTGCTTTTCCGCGTTATAGGCCAGCTCTTCCTTGGTGGGCGTGTCTATGCCGTAGAAGCACGAGAACGCGGTCGGCGGCGAGCTCACCCGCATATGCACTTCCTTTGCCCCGCCCTGCTCGCGCAGCATGGTGATGATCTTGCGGCAGGTGGTCCCGCGCACGATCGAGTCGTCAACCACCGCCACCCGCTTGCCCTTCAAGACGCTGCGCACCGCGTTCAATTTGATCTTGACCCCGAAATGCCGGATCGAATGGGTCGGCTCGATAAAGGTCCGGCCCACATAATGGTTCCGGATCAGGCCTTCCTCCACCGGCAACTCCGCGCCCCGGCCGTAGCCGATCGCGGCCACCCTCCCCGAGTCCGGAACGCCGATGACAATGTCCGCGTCCACCGGCTGTTCCTTTGCAAGCTGCTCGCCCAGCCGGATGCGCGAGTCATACACGCTCTCGCCGAACACGACCGAGTCCGGCCGCGCGAAATAGATGTGCTCGAACACGCAGGACTTGCGCGGCTGGGGGAGCAGGGGGCGGGAGGAATGCAGGCCGTCCTTGTCCACGATCACGATCTCGCCCGGCTCGATCTCGCGCAGATAAGTCGCCTCGATCAGGTCCAGCGCGCAGGTCTCGGACGCGGCCACATAGCCGTCGCGGTCGCGCAGCTTGCCCAGCACCAGCGGCCGGAAGCCCCAGGGGTCCCGCGCCGCGACCAGGGTGTTTTCGGTGAGGAACACCACGGAGAAGGCCCCCTGGATTTTGTCCAGGGCATAAGTGATTTTCTCGAGCAGGCTGTCCGAATGGACCGAGCAGATCAGGTGCGCGATCACCTCCGAGTCCGAACTCGATTGGAAAATCGCGCCGCGCTCCTCGAGCTCGTCCCGGATCTGGCGCGCGTTCACGATGTTGCCGTTGTGCGCGAGCGCCAGCCGCTCGCGGTGGGTCTCGAGCGCAAAGGGTTGCGCATTTTTCAGAAAGGACGCGCCCGAGGTCGAGTAGCGGACATGGCCGATGGCAGAGTGGCCGGGGAGTTTTTTCAGGATTTCGTCATTGAAAACATCCTGGACCAAGCCCATGGCCCGGTGCGAATACATATGTCGGCCGTCCGCGCTGACGATGCCCGCGCTTTCCTGGCCGCGGTGCTGAAGCGCATAGAGCGACAGGTAGGCAAGATTGCTCGCCTCCGGGTGTCCGTAAATGCCCACCACTCCACACTCTTCCCGAAAACGGTCAAACAATTTTTTCTCCTTTGGCGCGGGCGCTCGGGCCGCGGACAACCCTGCCCGCGGCTGCTAATATTGTGGTCTATTTCCGGCCAAATTCAAGTCTCGAAGATCCGGCTGAAGATGAAATCTATTTTGCCGTTCAGCCGGTCCAGGTCGAAGCAGTCCTTGATCTCGGCCTCGCTCAGATGCTTTCTCACCTCCGGGTCCGAGTTGAGCATGTCGCGGAAGCTCAAGTCCTTTTCCGACCAGGTCTTCATGGCCACGGTCTGGACTATCGCGTAAGCCTCGGCCCGGGCCAGGCCCTTGCCCATCAGTTCCAGCATCACCCCTTCGGAAAAAGCCAGACCCCGCGTCAGCCACAGGTTTTCCTCCATCTTCTCCGGATACACCAGAAGCTTCTCCACAATCCCCGCGGCCCGGCTCAGCATGAAATCGGTCAAAATGGTCGCGTCCGGACCGATCACCCGCTCCACCGAACTGTGGCTGATGTCCCGCTCGTGCCAGAGCGCGACATTCTCGAGCGCGCTCGCGGCATAGGCCCGCGCCAGCCGCGCCAGCCCGCACAGGTTCTCGCTCAAAACCGGGTTCCGCTTGTGGGGCATGGCCGAACTCCCTTTCTGGCCGGGGGAAAAATATTCTTCCGCCTCCAATACCTCGGTGCGCTGGAAATGCCGCACCTGCAGGCACAGATGGTCAACGCTTGAGGCGATCAGACCGAGCACCTGAAAAAAATAAGCGTAGCGGTCGCGCGAGATCACCTGGCTCGAGGCATAGGCCGGCTTGAGCCCCAGCCGCTTCATCGCGTATTCCTCGATCCGCGGGTCCAAATGAAAATAATCCCCCACCGCGCCCGAAAGTTTCCCCACCCGGACTTCCTCCCGCGCCGCCTCCAGCCGCAGGCGCGCCCGCTTGAATTCCTCGTAAAACCGGGCGAGCGCCAGCCCGAAGGTGATGGGCTCCGCGTGGATGCCGTGGGTGCGGCCGATCATGGCCGTGTATTTATGTTCGAGCGCGCGTTTCTTGAGCGCGAGCAGGAGCCGGTCGAGGTCTTGGAGGATGATGTCCGAGGCCCGGACCAGTTGCAGCGAAAAGGTGGTGTCCAAAAGGTCCGAACTGGTCATGCCCAGATGAAGGTATCGGGCCAGACCCCCCATCCGCGAGCCCACCACATCCACGAACGCCGCAACATCGTGTTTGGTGATCTCCTCCTTCGCTTTAACTTCCTCCACCGTGAAGCCCGCCAGCCGCCTCGCCTCCTTCGCCTCCGAGTCCGTGATCTTGCCCAGGCCCGCCAGCGCCTCGATCGCCAACAACTCGAGCTCCAGCCAGATCTTCAGCTTCGAATCCTCGCTCCAGATTTCCGCCAGCTCCGGCCGGCTGTATCTTGGTATCATGCTCTCCCTCCGAAAGGTTTAGAATTGATCGCTTGATAGGTTTATAGGTTGATCGAAGAAAAAAGTCAACTGGCCACCTTATCAACTTACCTGTCCTCCGTAGCCTCCTGTCATCCGTAGCTTTAGCGAAGGATGATGGCGAAGGAGGATCAACCGATGCTACAGTTCGATCGCCGGCCCGGCCTTTCTCTGGTGGGTGACATACAGGCCGGCCGGTTCCGGGAGCTTCCCGCGCGAGGCCTCAAATGCCAGTTCGGGCGTGTTGTTGTCCAGGCTGACATGCGCGAGCACCGCGGCGCACAGGCCCGGGTGCGAAATCTCCGCGAGCAGCCCGGCGCAGTCCTGGTTGCTCAGGTGCCCGTCGCGGCCCAGGATGCGCTGCTTGAGCGGCCAGGGGTATTTGCCCGCGATCAGGAGCTGCGGGTCGTGGTTCGATTCCAGGATCACCAGGTCCGATCCTTTCAGCCGCTCCCGGACCAGATGGTTCACCGAACCCAGGTCCGTGCAAATCCCGATTTTCCGGTCCTCCGCCTCGATCAGATAACCAACCGGCTCCCTCGCATCGTGCGGGACCCGGAACGGCTGGACCTCGAAACCCCCGATCTTGACCTTGTCCCCCGCCCGAACCTTAACCCGGTTCTCGAGCTCGAGCCAGGCCATCCCCTCCCAGGTCCCTTCGGTCGCAAACACCGGCGTGTTCACCTTGCGCGACAAATACTCCAGACCCGAAACATGGTCCCGGTGCTCGTGCGAAATAAAGATCGCGTCCAGACCGTTAAGCTCGTCCCCCAACTCCGCCAGCCGGATCTTGAACTTGCGAACACTGATCCCGAAATCGAGCATGATCGAGTGCCGGCCGGACTTGAGCAGCACGCAGTTGCCCTGGCTGCCGCTCGCGATTACGCTTACCTTCAATTTGGTTTTCTGATCCTCAAGCTGAATCTAATTCATGCCCCTCCCCCTGTCAAATCTAATAATGGCCGCGACTCTTTCGAGGGTTTGCTCGAAGTCTTTGCCGAGTTCCTTTCCCAAAAACGGATAGGCCATGGCGCTGAGGTTGCAGATTTCCTCCGCCCGTTCCTCGGGCATATACCTGCGCAAATCAACGGTGGTTTGCAGCCGGAGCGCCGCGGTCTTGTCGCCTTTGCCCTGTTTGGCCAAGGCGCGATAAAAAGCCGATATCACCATATCGTTCAAGGTCGCGTTCCGACTGCGGCCGTATCCGGCCAGGCTCGAGACGCGCTCGGCGGGAAGGTGACGGATCACATAAGTCACGGGCGAGCCCGGATCAAGGGGCAGCGGCAGGGTAACAGAATCCCGGGGCACGAAATTGGCCCAGAGGTCCTTGAGGAAATCGAAGATGATTCCCGGCCACTTATGGCGCGGCAGATATTGCAGGACCTGCCAGCCGCTGCGCGAGCCCTGGAGATTGGGCGCGGGCGTATAGTCCGGCTCCTTTTCCAGCCGCGTGTAAAGGCCGGCGAAATCCATTCCAATTTCTTTCACCCCGCCCGCGTCGCTCACCTCGTGCGTAACCTTGAGCAACAGGCTGGCGCCCGAGGGCCGTTGCCAGAGGCAGGCGGATAGTTGCGGGCCTTGAGCAGGATCGGCCAGGCTGATCCGGAATTGATCGAATGCTTCCGGGCTCTGAGTGAGCAAGAGCAGAGGCTCTTTCGTTTCCGACCATTGCCAAAAAGATTTTCCCGCCTGCGCATCAAGGCGGCAGGCGAGGATGGGATGCTGAATGAGGAGCAGATCGAGGGAGCGGCGGAGCCGCTGGGGATCGAGCCTTGCCTCGAATTCCATTTCCAGTTGGATCATGCCCATGACCAAGCCGAGACTTCTTCCAGCCTTCAGAATTTTTTCCGCGGCCTGCAAGGGGAAACGCGAAGGCGCTTGGTCCATAAATCCAGCCTATCAATACTCGGGCGAAGAATCAACGGAATTACCTTGGCAATCAGACTCGGAAAATTATTGCTTCGCCTCGATCCCTTGCCAAAGACGCTCCTGCTCATTTAGTCCGAGTCGAGCATCTCTATATTAGACGAGTGGATTAACTAGCCTGCGAATAAATTTCATGGTCTGCAACTGCGTTGATCAAATTCTATAGTGAGTCCAGTTCTTCCAATAGCCTGATGAATTCCCTGAAGATGCTTTCCCTTTGAGTTTCAAGGCTTTCCTTGGGCTGAAATTCGACTTGTCCATAATATTCAAGCTCATCGTTCTTCATATAGAAGTTCTCCTCCGCCCCTTCGCATTTCTTATTGTTCCTAAGGATTTTCTTCCATTGAGAAGGGTTGTCCATTTTTATAGAAATGGCCGGAACCATTCCCCACCTTTCATCAATATACAGCGAAATAGCGGTCATCTGCAGAGTTCGCCTGGGCAGCTTAATCTTATCTGGAAACTCATATAAAAAATACGTGTAGCCCTCCGCACATCCCTGAGACGGCTTGGGAGTCCTTGAGTTTTTGTTTTCTATCTGATAGTTATCTCTCAGTTTCCGGGCGGTATCCTGTAATATGAACCGCATCGTATTATTGATTCTATTTACCCTTTGATATTGGGCGTTTAATTCCTTGAAATCCGCCGGTAAGGTTTCCATGATAACCCCCTCCATTTCCAAATAGGATATGAACTGCCGCGAAATGTCGGACATGACGCTTCTATCCATTTTTCCGAGATCATGCCAATAGATAATTTCTGCTCCGGAATTTACGATTGCGTCTTCTTTCTTATCCTGATAATGCCTCGCTAGAAGAAAAAGGTGGGTCTCGGATTTAAATTGGTCGAGCCACCGGCGATAAAACCCTAATTGATCTAGCCATAAACGCTCTTCATCATCTCGATCTTCCACGGGTGTTAGCTCCTTTCCACCTTGGGAATAACTGATACCCGCGTCATATTTGACCTCTACAATAATTGCGCTTTCTTGGTCTTTTGAAAAAACAAGATCGGGGTACTTGTGGTCAGAGCCGACCTTGATAGGTTTTTGAACTTCGATTTCCCATCCCTCTTTATCATTCACTCCTACTAGAACTTTCTGGAAAAATTGTTTTCTAAATCCATCATCGTAGTTCAGGCACAGGCACCAGGCCAAGCTGATGGAGAGAAAATTTTCATATCCGGTGGGATTCGAATAGCGGTCAAGAAGTTCAAAAAGATTCAGGTCATCCATTTGTTATAATCTCTTTCGGCGTTTTTCTGCCGCGGGGCGTACGGTCGAAGTCGGCGTCGAAGCTGACCAGGGTGAGGCCGAATTTTTCCGCGGCTACATACTGGTAGGCGTCGTCGAAGTCCAAATGTTGACTGCGGCAGACTTTCAGGATCAGGTCCAGGTCCCCATTTTCCAGCCGGACCTTATGAATGGAGGGATCCTTGACAACATCGGCGATAAATTTTTCGAACAGCCCGGCCATTCCGCGCGTGATGGTTATGATCCCGATGGAATGGATGGAGAAATCGGTGATGAAGATTAATTCCGGGGGAACGCTTCCCAGAAACCGCCTGACCTGGTCCGCTTGCTCTTGTTCGAGCAGGCCTTCCAGCCAGACATTAGTGTCTACGAGTAGCATGCTCGATTCGCCATTGCAGGGCTTGCTTTTGGAGCTCGAGCGAGGTGTACTGATTGCGAAATTCCTTAAGACCGCCCATCCAGTCCAATTTCAATTTGCGGCTTTTCTTCTTGGACTTCTTTGTCAGCAGGGCTTGGGCGAAATCCAAAACCTGCTGCTGCTGGTCCGGCGGCAGCTCGTTGAGCACATGCGCCAGCCGAGCCGCGGCCGGGCCTTTTCTGGTATTAGATGGTTTTCTAGCGGCTGCCTTCATGTCATGTCTCTTGGCACTTATGATCAAGCCAGTTCGGATTTTTGTCAAGCCGGATGGCCAACTACCGTGGAGATTGACAGAGACCAGGATTGCTGATAGAAAATCGGCATGAGCACGGAAAAGATGAGCAGCCGGGAGCGGATCATGGCGGCCTTGCGGGGCAAGGATGTTGACCGCATCCCGTGGTCGCCGTGCATAGACGGCTATTTCCTGGGCAAGACCGACCAGCTCGAGGGCTTCCGCCGGATCGGCGCGGACGCCATGCTCCGGCATCTGATCAATTTCATCGGCAACGCTCCGTTCCGCGTGACCGCGCCGGTGCCGGGCAAGACCTTGCCCTGGACCACCAGCACGAAACAGGCCGGCGCCGAGACCGAAACCAGTTATGAGACCCCGGTGGGCAAGTTGATCGAGCGGTATCGTTATAACGAGGAGTCGCCGAACCTCCCGTGGGTTACCCGGCGGCGGGTGCAGACGCTGGAGGATGTCAAGGTGCTGACCTGGATGTGCGAGCAGGCCGAGTTTGTGCCCATGTCCTTTTTGTATGACCTGGCCGAGAAAAGTCTCGGCGATGACGGGATTGTCACCATCTCGATCCTGGGCAGCCCGATCTTCTGGCTGCTCAACTCGGAGGTGGAGGTGGACCGGTTCTGGTATTTCTATCACGACCATCCGGAAGAGATGGCGGAGTTGTTCGAGGCCGCGCATCAGATGCTGGTCCGGATGGTGAGCGCGGCCGCGCAAGGACCGGGCGAGGTGATCATCCAATACGAGAACCTCTCGACCTCCTTGATCTCGCCCAAAATCTGGGATCTGCAATGCCCGGGCTGGCTCAACGAATACGCTCAAATCCTCCACGCCGGCGACAAAATATATCTCATGCACGCCTGCGGGCATCTGCTCGAATTCGGCGACCGCATCCGCAAGCTCGAGCTGGACGGCCTGGTGGATGTGGCCACGCCCCCGACCGGGACTTTGCCCGACCTGGCCACGGCGCGCAAGCTTTGGGGACCGGACAAGTTCATCATGGGCGGCATTGACGCCACGGCCCAGGCCGGGCTTGAGCCGCAGGCTCTCCAGGATTATGCGCGGGGGGTACTGAGCAGGATGGGCGACGGCCGGCGCATGGCGCTGGGGACCAATGATGCAGTGCCAAAAAACACCACCTGGGAAAAACTTCAGGCCATCACCGCCACCGTGAAAGCGCGGGGCGCTTTTCCGCTTACGCGATAGCGCAGCCGGTCATAAGAGCGCTGGCGGCGCAGGCATCTTGCCTGCGAGTTGTTGAGCCCCGCGTTCAGATTGCCGGCGCGATGCGGCTATGGAATATATCGGGCGCCGGTGTTCACGCGCGAGACGATGCCCTCTTCGCCCGCCCAGATGATCATTTCGCTATCGGTCCAGATGGCGGTGTGCCAATCGCGTGCGGTCGGGGCGCTGCCGAGGTCGGTGGGGGTCCAGGTGTCGGTCCCCGGATCGTAGAGCGCGCCGGTGTTGAAGTATCCCGAAGTGGTGTTGTTTCCTCCCCAGACGATCATTTTCGAGCCGGTCCAGACCGCGCCAAACCATTTGCGGGCCGCGGGCGCGTTGGTGGTGGAAGTCAATTTATCCCAGGCATAACCGCCCGGGTAATAAATTCCGCCGGTGTTGAAATCCCCGCCGGCGTCATCCCCTCCCCAGACGATCATCCGGGAGCCGGTCCAGACGGCCTGGTGATTTTCCCTGCCCGCGGGCGCGTTCACGGTATTCACCCCGATCCAGGAATTTCCGATCGGGTCATAGCTTCCGCCGTTATTATAGTAATTGGAATTGCCAAAGCCCCCCCAGACCACCATCCGGTCGCCGGTCCAGAGTATCGTGTGGTTATACCTGCCCGCGGGGGCATTGGAAGCGGTCATGGCGGTCCAGGAGTTGTTGCCCGGATTATAAATCCCGCCGTCATTCAGGGGTCCGCCGCTTAGACCGCCCCAGACCAGCATTTTCGAGTCGGCGGCGTCCCAGACCGCCCGCGGGTAGCTTCTGGCCGCCGGGGCATTAGCGGTCGAGATGGCGGTCCAGCTATTGGTGCTGGGATTGTATTTCCCGCCGGTGCCCAAAACCGATCCGTCCCACCCGCCCCAAACCAGCAGCTCGGTCCCGCTGCAGGCCGAGGCAAAAAGCCGCCGGGCCGAGGGCGCGTTCACAGTCGAGGTTGCGCTCCAGGAATCCGTGGCCGGGTTATACTTGCCGCCGGTGTTAAAATCGTTGGCGCCGTTATAGCCTCCCCAGGCAATCATCTGGGTCCCGGTCCAGACCGCGCCAAACCATTTGCGGCCCGCGGGCGCGTTGACCATGGAGGTGGGCATCCAGAGGTCGTGGAATTTGATCTGCCAGGTGTAAGCGGCCGGGGTCTTGTCCTTGCGGCCGGAAGCATTGGAGGCCTTGACCTTGAAGGTATGGGAACTCTCGAGGAGCCCGGTATAGGATTTGGGGGATTTGCATTTCTGCCAAGGATCGCTGTCCAGGCTACATTTATAGGCGCAGGGGCCCGCGGTGCAGGAGAATTTAAAGACCGCGTCCGTGGAGTTGGTGAGCGGGAGTGGAAGGCCGGTTTTGTTGAGCTTGGTGTTGAGGGTGGTCAAGGCTCTCGGGGCGATGCCGAATTCCGGGACCTGGTCCAGGCTGGGCCGGCCAGCTCCGCTCGGAGCTTCGCCGCAGGAATAAATCAAAGCGATTGCCAAGGCTGTTGCAAACTCGATCTTCAAGGCCGATCTTTTCATTGGGTCACTCCTTTTCCACGCGGAATCAATCTCTTTCAGGATAGAAGCCCATCAAAGGTCAAATGTCAAGCCGGAGGCGGACGCCGGGGATGGCATCCGCCCGGGAGGATTTGCATTCCGATCGAACCAAGCGCTAAACGGGCAGGCGGTGACGCGGATGAAGCTGGGGAACAAACTCGGCGTTATTTGGTTGGCGCTGGTCTTGGGCGCGGGTTGCGCGAGCCTGGGCAAAAAACCGGCCCCGGCCACCTTCCAGGGCATCCCGCTCCAGTAAATTTCTTTTCTTGCCGACGGAAACTAGTCTTGCAGGGTGTTGAAAAATGGTCCCGGCATCCCTTTATGTCATTCCCGGCTTGACCGGGAATCCAGTATTATCAATAACC
>CAIUDS010000485.1 GCA_903897985.1 uncultured delta proteobacterium | reverse complement strand
GGGCAATTGGGGAGGCGGCGAAGAGAAAATTGAATGAGTTGACCGAAATAAAGCAAGCGCAAATGGTCTGAAGTCTAGTTGAAACATGGTCGAAGGAGAAAAAACAGGAAGAATAGGGAATTTTTCAACACCCTGCTAGATGCCAATAAACATGATCCATTTCATGAACCAATACTACATCCCTTATACCCGATGGATACTCAAGAAATCTATTGCATATGTAAAGCTTTTGATCACCAGGATTGTAAAATGCAAAAGGAGTCTTTCCAGCTTTTAGGTAAGATAAAATCTTAGCACGGTAAAAATTTCCTGTTTCTCTTAGGTTAGATTCTTGGCCTTCGAAAACAACACCCTTAACTTGCTTTAGCTTATCAAGAGTTGCATTCGCAATTTCGTCTCCCTTCTGTGCATTAATCGTCAAATTATTTTTAGCTTTTTCAAAAGCCTCTTGCAATGTTTCATTTGGATCAGGCTTTGGCAGGCCTTGAGAATTCGATGATTGCGGATCTGTGGAGGCAAGATAAGTATCGCTTTCATATGAATATATTGAAATACAAAGCATTACTGAAGAAACTATCAGATCAACTAAAGCCCCCCTATCTCCTTGCGAAGCTTTGACAGCTTTGGGCACCATGTTTAATGCAGTAATAGCGATTGCGATTTCAGGATGGCCGGTTAAGATGGCCGCGACAGAAATGACGGTGGTAACAAAGTTCCAAAACGACTCAGGGCTCGGATTGGTTATTGCTTGATATGCAGCGTAGCCGACTGCTAGAATCATCGCGATAATCACAAGGGGGTTATGTCCAGTTGGATCTGTGAATTTGAAGGGATTATTATTGACATAGGTATAGCGGTTGAAGGTTTGGCCGTCCGCGGGCTGGGGGATGACGGTATCGGCTGATATAAAACGGCCAATATCCGCATCATAAAACCTTGCGCCATAATAATATAACCCCGTGCTTCGGTCATACTCCTGGCCGGTATATGTATTCTTAGGCCCGGCATCCCAACTAAATGTTCGGCCATGGATCACTCCTTCCAAAATCCGGCCGAAGGGCATGTAATTGAGGTATTGATAGACAGTCCCGTTGGCCCTGGTTATTAGGCGCGTTGATCCTAATTGGTCCGTGTGGAAATACAAGGTGTCGCTAACCAAGGTGCTGGCATTGGCCATTCTCGGCCCAAAACTGATCATCAGTTTTTTCTGCTTCCGCAGCTGTTCCTGATTGTCAAAGAACTCTTTATCGAGCTTGCTTAAAGGTATCTTAGTCTTTCCCCAAGTCCCTGTCAAGACCGCCTGCAAGTTTTTGGCGATTAAGCGGTCGTCAACCGGGTTGGAGCCGTCCAGGAGCAGCATCGGGTAGGGCGAAAATTCCACCAGGCAGATTATGCAAATGCCCAGGAGCGCCAAGCTCTTTATCGGATGCTTCCGGAAGCCGCGAGTCCTGAAACCGCGCGTGGAGACGAGCACCACAATGAACAGCGGCAAGCCAAAGACCAAAAACATCCCGATCATAATTTCTCTTGGCGAGGCATAGGTCATGTTGTCCCCCACCATTGAACAGCCCAAACCTGCCCGATTATAGCTGGTGACCAGGGTATAAACGGAGGCGACGCGGCGGCCGCCGGCGAGGATGTGCTTGACGGTATAGACCTGGCCGTTGGTGATTTTGAGTTCGTAATAGGGGTTGATGAAGAGGGACCCCTGGACATAGTTTTTGGCGAGCAGGCCCTCGAACAACCTTACGCCGGAGAGGTGGTAGAAGGAATCGGAGATGCGGTATTCGTATTGACCGGAGCCGACCGAGGCCGCGGTCATGCGGTCGTCGGAGTCGTAATAATAGTTCTGGTCGGGGAGGGCATTGGGGTTGAGGGATGAGTGCTTGACGAGGAGGGAGCCGTTGTCGTTATAGGTCCCGCCCCAGAGGACGGTGGAACCGGTCTGAATATGGGTAACGGCGTGGATTTTAAAGGCATCATAGGTGTAGTTCATTATTTCAGGACTGGTAGAGAGGGTGTCTCCGTTGGTGGGTCCGGGCTGGTCGTTGCGGGTCATGGAGGTGATGTTGCCGCAAAAGCGGCGTCAAGCCGCCGCCCTCCATAGCGCTCCGCTCCCAAAACCCCGGACCAAATCGCTTAATCTGGTATTCTGGTACCAGAATACCAGATTAAGCAGTGGGCTTGATGGGCAAGGCCGTTATCAAAAAGTATTGGCCGGTCGGCAGCCGTAATTTTTGAGCAAAGGCCCGAATTGTGATACCCTTTGACCCATGAAATGGGGATTGGTCTATAGTCACGGCTTCGCCCAGTTCAGCTACGGAGAGAACCATCCGTTCAAGCTCGCCCGGGCCGAGCGCTTTTACCAGCTCCTGGAGCGGAACCAGCTTTTGTCGGACCCGGACATTGACCTGATCCGGCCGGAGCCGGCGCCGGAGCCGCTCCTGCTCGTTCCCCACAGCCCCGCGTATCTCCAGGCGTTGAGAGACGCGGAAAAGGGGGAGTTCAAGCTGGAGATGCTCAAGTTCGGGCTGGGCAGCGAGGACTGCCCGGTGTTTCCGGGGGTTTATCAGTTTGTGCGGCTGGCCTGCGGGGCCAGCTTCGAGGCGGTGTATCGCGTGATGGAGGGCAAGCAGAATTTCGTGTTCAACCCGGTGGGCGGGTTCCATCATGCCAAACGCAGCTATGCCGAGGGCTTCTGTTATGTCAACGACATCAACCTGATCGGCCACCTGCTCTTGCTCCAGGGCTACAAAGTGGCCTACCTCGATTTCGACGCCCACCACGGCAACGGGGTGCAGGATGAATTTTATTCCGATCCCAATTTCCTGTTCATCTCCTTTCACGAGAACGGCAAATACCTATACCCGGGCGTCGGGTTCGAGACCGAGATGGGCGCGGGCGCCGGCCTGGGGTTCAATGTCAATGTGCCGATGGAGCCGGGCGCGGACGATGAGGTTTTCCTATATCTGTACAAGGAACTGGTCCCGCCCCTGCTCGAGGCCTTCAAGCCCGATTTCGGCATCGTCCTGTTCGGGGCCGACGCCATGCTGGCCGACCCGCTCACTCATCTCCGGCTTTCCAATAACTCGCTCGCGGATGTGGCGCACGATTTGAAGCAGCGGCTGAAACGCTGGGTGGGATTGGGCGCGGGCGGCTACAACCTGGAGGAGACCGCGCGCACTTGGGCGCTGGTCTGGGCCACGGTTACCGGGCAGGAAGACCAAACCGACATGACCGGCCTGGGCGGGGTGTTCCTCGCCAGCTCCGAAATGGGCGCGGCTGGCTTCCGCGACCTGCGCGGTTATTCGAGCGGCCCGGAAAAAGACCGGGCGATGGAAGAGGCGCGGCGGGTGGCCATTTACATCAAGCGCAACATCTTCTCGAAGGTGGGCGCGAAATGAACCCGGGGCCGGCGAAATTGTATAAGTCGCGGACGCTGAGCGCGGAGAACGCGATTGCGCAGATTCATCCGGGCTCGCATATTTTTGTGGGGACCGCGTGCGGGGAGCCGCAGGCCCTGACCCGGGCGCTGGTTGAGAAGGGGGAGCGGATCGAGGACGCGATGTTGTTTCATTTCCTGACCTTGAGCCAGGCGCCTTACGCGCAGGCCCAGTTCGCCTACCGGTTCCGGC
>CAIUDS010000484.1 GCA_903897985.1 uncultured delta proteobacterium | reverse complement strand
CTTTCGCCGGTGACGTTGTAATTAGCTCCTTGCGCATTGATTTCATATTGAACCGTTGCGCCGGTAAGCACGGTGCCGGCAGCGGGGAGCGCCGTGGAACCGGTGCTCAGGACCCAGGAATTTACCCACAGAGTGTTGAGACGACCAGCATCATCCATGCCTCTAGCCATATAGTAGGTGTTATTACTGGTCTGAATAGCCGCCAGAGCCTGTCCGGTATTGTCCCCATTCAACTTTTCATGACTCGGGTAAATGCTTGCGGTGGTGGTGCTGGTGCCCGGTTGATAGACCGCGCAGGTGGCAATGGTGTTTCCCGTCAGGATATTGACGGTCTCGCCATCGGTGACGGCGTTATAGGCGGTCCAGGAGATCTTCTCGGCGCAGGGAGCGCCGGCCGCGGCATAAGTGCAGTCTAAGGTGTTCAAGGTCCCGCATCCGGACGGATCGGTCCATCCGAGGGTAGCGGCTTTGGCAGGATCATAATCCGGATTGCCGCACAGGGCCTCGGGCGAGCAGGCGCCTTCGCTCCAGGTAACCGTGCTGTTAAGCGCAAAGTAAATAGTATCTCCATCATGTACCGCAATCGGCCCCTCGGGCTTGACATCCACCGCGGTGATGCTGTCATCGTTGACGCAGTTATAGGTGTCCGGAGAAACCGTGGTTCCCCAGGTAATAGCAATATTGCAATCCCAGTCGCTGCGGTCGCAGTCTTTTTCAGCGCATCCGCCGGTGGCCTGGGTGGGCTGGGTGCAATCCACTCCGCTTACCACGGCGTGATCATCCGCGCTCACGCAACTGCCGTTCTCGCTCCAGGCATACAGGCATCCCAAAGCGGAAGCGGTCCCTTCCGTCATGGCGCCGATGGAGCAGCTGGCGGTCCCCATCATGAAGTCGCCGTCGTCCGCGCAGGCATAGGAATCCATGACCGCGGTCTTGACCGAGAAGATGGCGCAGGTCCGGCCGGTGTCATTGCCGCAGAGTTCGTCGCATTGGCCGTTCGTCCCGCCCACTTTGGAACAAGCCGTGCCGCTTACGATGGCGTCGGCGTCCGCATTATCATTGCTGTCATTGCAGGAGCCATCCTCGGACCAGTCATAAATACATCCCAAGGCCGAGGAGGGATCGCCCTCGGTCATCGGGAGAATCGAGCAGGTCAGGCCGATGATGGCGTCGCCATCATCGGCGGCGATGAAGGTGTCGGCGCCCGCGGTCTTGGCCGACTCGATGGTGCAGGCGCCGGTATCGTTGCCGCAGAGCTCAGTCGCGCAGCCGGTGACGCCGTCTTTGGAGCAGTTGGCTCCGGTGACCGAGGCGTCGGTGTCCGCGATGTCATTGGAATCGTTGCAGGTGGTGGAGTCGCTCCAGGTATACAGACAGCCCAAGGCGGAGCAGTCTCCCTCCGTCGCGCTCACAATGCTGCAGGCAAGGCCGGTAATCGTGTCAGAATCGTCCTGAACATCTATGCCCGCGGTGAAGGCGGTCAGAGGATCCGTGACCGTGCAGTCGGGCGGATCGTCATTACCGCAAAGATTGGGCGTATTGATGGCGCCGGCGCCGCCGGCGCAGTTGCCGGAAAGCGTGGAGGTGGCGGTCACATTGGTGTTGACCGCATCCGAGCAAATCCGGGTCAGGGTATAGGCCCCCGAACTGTTTTCAGGCCTGGTGGTCGGAACAACCGACACGCCGGTCCAGTTCTCGCCCAGGTTGGTTAAGCTGATATTCGCGGAAGGCTTCGCATGGCACACCACATTGCAGGTTCCCGCGGGGTCCACGCAACCCGGAACATCGTTTCCCAGGATCTGGGTGGCGCTCGGCTTGGCGCAGCTTCCGGTAACCGTGCTGATCGCGGTCATGTCAACCGTGCTGCCATCGTCATAGATTGCCAGCACTCTCAGGGTCTTGGTCTCGTTCTCAAGGATCGCGGTAAGCGGCACTCCCGAGGTATAGGTGACCTGCAGCTGCACGACATCGAAGTCAACATACCTCAAGTAGTTGGCAAGCGTGTTGGTATTGATAAACCTGAGATCCAGGGCGGCAACGCCGGCCTTGGTGAACCCTCCGGTGGGGGCCGTGAGGGTGAAATCAGCGGGTTGGAACTCCGTGGTATGCAGGAGCACCTGGATGGAGTTGGCAAAAGCGCCGCCTTCATTCCAACTATACCCGATATAGTCATTGGTGGCATAAGCGGCCGCGGTTAGATACCGGACCCGTAGCTTTACATCGCTGATGATCGCATCCGCGGGAAGGGATGAAACATCCCAGGTGTCCATATAGGCCCGGTAGCCGTTGCCGTAAACCCGATAATAAACATTGTTATCGCTTATGAGGTTCGCGAGGAAAGAGGAAGCGGTGTCGCCGTTATTAGCCGGCACCGGTTTCGCCGCGGCCGGCATCAGCCGGGCCTGGCCTCCGGCCCATCTAATCATGACCCTGACCATATCAAAATCCACATCGTTGCCAACTTGAACATCCGCATCCCGGTTGATGAATCTCAAATCCATGTTTTGCAACTGAGCCAGGGTGGCGCCGGCCGGCAGGGTGATGACAGAATATTCGGTATGGTCGCCAGTGGCGGTGGAAACGAAACCGTTCTGGGTCCAAGTCCCGCCTTCATTAAGGCTGACATACAGGTAACTGTCGGCGCCGTTGTAATTAGCGGACGCCGCTCTGACTTCATATTGAACCGTTGCGCCGGTAAGCACGGTGGTGGGAGGGGGGAGCGCGGTGGAACCGGTCACCAGGGTCCAGGAATCCATCCACAGGGTGTTGGTAATACTATCATCCATGCCGATGACCGTATACCGGACATTATTGCTGGTCTGAATCGTCGCTAAAGTCTGGCCGGTATTGTCCCCATTCAATTTTTCATGATTCGGGTAAATGGTTGCGGTGATGGAGCTGGTGCCCGGTTGATAGACCGCGCAGGTGGCAACGGTGTTTCCAGTCAGGATATTGACGGTCTCGCCATCGGTGACGGCGTCATAAGCGGTCCAGGTGATATCCTCGGCGCAGGGAGCGCCGCCCGCGGTATAAGTGCAGTCGGTGGTGTTCAAGGTCCCGCATCCGGACGGATCGGTCCAAGTCCCGTCCGGATTGCCGCACATAGCCTCGGGCGAGCAGGCGCCTTCGCTCCAGGTAACCGTGCTGGTAATGCCGAAATCGGTAGCCGGCGACCAATTGAACAAAGTTATCGGTCCCTCGGGCGTGACATCCACCGCGGTGATGCTGTCATCGTTGGCGCAGGAATAAGTG
>CAIUDS010000483.1 GCA_903897985.1 uncultured delta proteobacterium | reverse complement strand
TCCCAGCCTCCCAAATCGAGCCGACTCCTTACACCGAAATGCTCTACCATAAGCGGGCCGGTCATCGCTGAGCCGATGCCTCGGGACTTGACAAACCGCCCTTGCGATAACCATACTTAAAGATACGGTTACGCGAATGCAAAAGACCATTTATCATATCGGCCGGCTGACGGAGGAAGAGGAATGGCGCCTGGATTTTGCGGACGGGATTTCGCGTCCGGTTTCCGAGCGGATTGCGCTCGGATTTGCGCCCATGAAATTGCCGGTGATTGACGACCAGCCTTATCGGATCTTCGAGACCATGAGGGATTACCGAGAATGGGCCGCGAAAAGTTTGCCCGCCTGGCTGGGTTACGGTCCGGCCGATGCTTGATGGCCTTCCGGGATGAGTTGCGTAAAAAAGGTCCCGGTTCCTGAAATCCCTCCTCTCCCGCCTCGTAATCCCAGCCTCCCAAATCGAGCCGACTCCTTACACCGAAATGCTCTATAGCAAAAAAAAAATTGCTGAGCGCCCCTGTTGGTTTTCTCTTTTTACCGCTACTTGGCAGGCAATCAATTCTTGAGGACTTCGTTGCTTGACGGTTTTATATTAGGCCGGCCGCAGCGGGATGGCAAATCCCCTTTTCGCTTTTCGCTCATCGCGGTTCGGCCTGATGACATTTCTCGCCTAAAATGTCAGTTTGCGGGTCAGTCATTTGACAAGGGTTTTCAATTATGCTAATTCAGTAGCGGTCACGAAAAATTTCAGGAGGTAGTAAAATGGCGGACAAGATTTATCCGTATTTCACGGAGGAGCACGAGATTTTCCGGCAGCAGGTCCGGAGCTTTTGCGAGGAGCAGTTGGCGCCGCATGCGGACGAGTGGGAGGAAGAGGGCAATTTCCCGAGATGGGTGTTCGAGAAGATGGGCGAACTGGGATTCCTGGGCATAACCTACCCGGAAAAATACGGCGGCGCGGCCGCGGATTTCTGGACCAAGGTGGTATTCGCGGAGGAGTTGCCGCGCTGCCAGAGTTCCGGGGTTCTGCTGAGCGTGCTGGTCCAGACCGACATGTGCACGCCCGCGATCGTGACCTTTGGCAACGAGGAGCAGAAGGAGGAGATTCTAAGGCCGGCGATCCAGGGCAAAAAGATCGGGGCCATCTGCGTGACCGAGCCGAACGCGGGCTCGGATGTGGCCGCCATCCGCACCACCGCGGTGAAGGACGGCGACAACTACATCATTAACGGCTCCAAGACCTTCATCACCAACGGCGCCAAGGCCGACTGGCTCACGCTCGCGGTCAAGACCAATCCCCAGAAGGGTTATTCCGGAATCAGCCTGTTCCTCTTCCCAACCACCACCCCCGGCTTCACCGTGACCCGCAAGCTGAACAAGCTCGGACACCGCGCCACCGACACGGTCGAGCTGGCCTTTGAGGACTGCAAGATCTCCAAGAAATACCTCCTCGGCGAGGAAGGCAAAGGCTTTTACGCCATCATGCACGGTTTCCAGTACGAGCGCCTGGTCGGATGCATCGCCGGCGTCGCCGGGATCAAGCTGCTGCTCCAGGAGACTGTCAACTATTGCAAAGAGCGCACCGCCTTTAAAACCAAGATCTGCGCGTTCCAGGCCAATGCCCACCGCCTGGCCGACCTCGCCACCGAAATCGAGGCCGCCCAGTCCCTGATCTATCACTGCTCGGATATGGTCAACCGCGGCTTGAACGCCATCAAGGAAGTGAGCATGTGCAAGCTCTATGTGGGGGAACTGGGCGTCAAGGCCGCGCGCGAGTGCCTCCAGCTCCACGGCGGCTACGGATATATCGAGGAATACCATGTCTGCCGAGCGTACCGCGATGTCATGCTCGGGACCATCGGCGGCGGTTCCTCCGAAATCATGCGCGAAATCATCGCAAGGATGATGGGACTGTACTCGTAGGGGCCTCTCGTATGGGCGTATTGAATACGCCCGCGCCCTTGTTCCCTCCCCCCGCCGTGGGGGAGGGTCAGGGAGAGGGGGATCATTCAAAATATTCAACCGCCGATGAACGCAGATGGACGCGGAGAATTCCAGGGATTTTGAGGACGGGTGCCAACTCAAGTCGTGACTAAGTCATTTCAGCCATTCCGCACAATCCAGAGCGACCTTGTGATGGAAGGCATGGCTCTATTTGGTGTTATCAGTTCGATGCAAGCGCCTTTTTCATATCAATGAATTTGGCTTCGGACAAATGGTCGAAGCGCTCTGGATGACAGGTGAAGATGATTATCTGGAGCCCGGTTTTTAAGGCTGACTCAATGACCCTGAGCATACGGGTGTGCCTGTAATCATCGGAATGCGCAAATGGATCGTCAAGCAAAACCATTTGCGGACCTTTTTTCGCCACCACCGCTCCATAAGCTAGCCTCACAATGCTGGCCAACTGTTCTCGCTCGCCAAACGAGGTGGCATCATCTATGTCTCGGCATTCTCCTCCATCGATTGAAATCTGCTTGGCCTTCAGATCTTCTCCAATAATCAATTTGATACTATCCCCGCCCTCTAACTCCCTAAGCCATGCTTCCACATTTTGTGTGACCGGGTCAAGAGATTCCCGCAGGTTCTGCTCGCGCAGGTTTTCAAAAAGTTCATAGATAAGCTTATAGGCATCCTGCTCAATGCTGAGTCGCTTCATCTCAAGTTCAAGAACAGTGCGTTTCTGTTCAAGTGAAGTCCTTTTGGGGTGAAGTCCGGAGAGGTCGCCCAGAGTGGTTTCCGCCCTGATCAAGCTTTCCTTGGTTTCCTGGAGCCGGGCCACTCGATTTTTGAGCGCAAATTCGTCTCTTTCCGCCACCTGCGCAAGTTCCTCTTCCTCCCGGGTGAGCGTGAACGCGACTTTTTGCGCTTCTAGTTTTTCAATATCTGCCCTAGTGGCATCAATTTTTTCGTGGAGTTGGTTTTCAGCACCAGCACTCTTGGCTATGGCTTCCAGTTCACCCTTGTGGGTTCGGAGCTGAGCTTCAAAATCAATGATATCTCTTTCTATCGCCTGACTGGTTTGCGATATCTTTTTAAGGTTTTCCCGCTCACGCTCTTCTTCCAATTGCAGTTGTTCGAGCTTTGCTTTCCCTGCCCGGATCGCTTTGTCAAATTCTGCCTTCTCGCGCGAAAGGGTTTCGGCCGAAGGTTTCCAATTAGAAATTGAGAGATAGTTAGCGAGCATGTCTTCTTTTTCCCGCTCCAAGCCGGCTAGCTCCTTCTCTGGAAATTCCTGACCCAATTTCCCCAAAAGCGACTTGATGTCAGCCTCCAGTTTGGCTATTGCATTCTGATGGTTTGCAAGTTGCTGATTACGGGTCTGCACTTCAGTGAGAATTTCCGCCGCACTTTGCTCAATTGAAAGATTCAGGGGCTTCAAATGCTTTTCCAGCTGCAAACATATTTTGTCATATTCTTTTTCAATATCTTCCACCTTTCCTTCGCGAGCGCGCCTTACTTCAAAAATAGCGGATTCGGTCTCAATGTTGATATTCTTCTTTGCATCTATCTCCCATGCTCGTTCTCCTTTAGCCATAGCTTTCTCTGTTTGCGAGCCGTCAATTTCGATCTTAAATTGCAGGTCAGCTTTTGGCGTTACTTTGAGTATGAAGCCCGCCGCTTTTAACTCCGCTTCGCAGTTCAATTTCTCTTGCAAAAGTTTCTGTATTGCAGAGATGTTGGTGCCTCGCGGGAAATTAAGCGTTGAGATGGCATGCTGCCTTTCCATCTGTTCCTTCCTGAACGCGGCAACCCGCTCTTGAAGGTCTTTCATATCCCTTGTCTTTTTCTCAATTTCAATAAGCTTTGACTTTGCTGAAAGCTCCTCGCCCTTTTGCTCCAATCCCGAAAGTGATGTTTGCGCGGCTTTTCGAGCCTCCTCCGTCTTTCTAAGGGATTCTTCAGCCTGGCCTAGGCTTTCTTTGATGATCGCGGCCGCCGGCTTCTTTTGTGCAAGAATCTCCGAGATTCCTTTAATCTCTTTGGCAATTCTGCTCATGTCACCGAGTTTAGATTCATAATTCTTAAGGGCCTCTTTACGCTTGTCACATTCCCCTGCTAGCTCCGTGAACTTGAGTCTCTTCTTCTCAACCTGCGCAGACCTGGATTTGAGTTCATCGAATTCCTTTTGCGATTGCTCTATTACAATACTTGAACGATCAAGTTCATCCTCCAACCTCTTCGATTCTTGAATAAGGTGTTCCATTTGGCGGAATTTCTCCTCAATGTCGCCAAGCTCCGAAGAGACGGTTTCAATTTCCCCCTGCATTCTGGCATAGCGCGACCCTGATTTCTGGTCGTAGTTCTTATTCTTGATACTAGAGGGTTTAAACCACTCATGTAGTTTCTCGGATACTTTTCCTCTAAACTTTTTATCCTGCTCAGTCACCATCAATGTGCCCAGCACCGAGCTAATCGCGTTGTTCAGGCTTCCATCAATAGCTGGAAAGTCATAAACCCCTTGGTGCACCCAAAGAAGCTGCGGGATGCCTATGCTTGATTTAACATCATCTTCAAATTCTAGCACTCGCCTGACCTCCCCGTTAACTTCCTTGCCTTTGGCTATATTTTCCATTCCGCCTTTTGGCAGAAGCTTATTGAGGCTCGCTTCCCCTCCGGATTTAGCGTATTTCTTTCGGAGCAAATAGGTATTCTTGCCGACCGCGAAGACAATCTCCACTTCCGGAATACCACCGCTCCAAGGACGGTATGGATCAACCTTGCTGGAACTATAATCAAGATCCAGTAATGACAGGCAGATAGCATCCGCCAGGCTGGACTTACCGGTCTTGTTGGGCGCATGGATGACAGTGATAGACTCGGAAAAATCCGGGATTTCGAAACTCTTGATTGTTTTCCAATTTTGCACTTTTATTGATTTGATAATCATTACTCAAACTCCTTTGCCAACTCATAAGCAAGGCGCATGGCGGCCTCAACCACTTGCTTCTCTTCTTCGGTTCCTGCGCTATTTTGTTTTTCGCGCAAACCTTTTAAGAGTTCCGCCAAGAGACCCTTATTCATAAGCTTTTCCATCTCGGCGTCATCGGGTCTTATATGCAATCCCCGATCATCAAGCTCGCAGAAGAGGTATCGCTGTAACATTTTTCGGAGGGCATTTATTTTGAGAACCTGTTCCGCACCTACCACCCCTGAGATCTTTAAGAGCAAAAGTGTACGCTCTGGATTGGGTAGTTGGGCGTAGCGCGAAAAAACCTGTTCAAATTGCTCGTCAGCATTCACATGTTCTATGGTGGAAACCCAAAACAGTTGGCCGACATCAACCGGTTCAATGGTTGTTGTGGATCTGTCCTTGTCTATTGTAACGACGAGCGCGCCGCTCGTTTCGCTCGCGAACTCTGGACGGTCGGGCTGCGAGGAATATGATTCCCAGCCAATTTCTAGACCGCTTTCTTTGCCAAATCCAAACCTCTCATGCGTGCCAGGATAGGCCATTCTACAAATACCTTTGCCGTCTGAGAAAGTTTTATGGCTATGCCAATGGCCAAGCGCAAGGTAGTCAAGACCGCGTTGCTCCGGACAGTCGAGAGGAATGGGGTGATCATCCCTAGCCAGAAATTCCCGATCCATGACCGAGCCATGAGCAATACCTAGGTGGATTTTGTCCCTATCTTTACCAATGTTGTGCATCCAGCCAGTGGGATCTTCGGTCGATTTCTTCTGGAAAACCGGACAGGGATACAGAATGATATCATCGTTGATGGCAACCGGCTTGCGCTCCTTGAGGACTCTTATCGAAGATTCTTCACATTTGTTCCAGGGGCTCTGAGTCCAAACGGAGCCGGGATAATAAGGGTCATGGTTGCCGGGAATTATGTAGATTGGGAGCTTCTTGAGGAGTTCGAATACCCTCATCGCGTCCACAGAATTGACCGTGCAATCGTCAAAAAGATCGCCTGCGATCAGGATGAAATCCACCCCTGCTTCCTTGGCCTTGGCCCTGATCTTGTCCAATGCCTGAAAGCGAGCTTCTTGTATCTTGCCTGAAGTTGCATCGTCAAACCTGCTCACCCTGAGTCCGATATGAAGGTCCGCGATGTGCATGAATTTTACTCGTCTTCCCATAGTCTACCCCTTTCTTTTAAAGCTCTTTGCTTCTTTATAACACTTTTGACCTCACAAAGTAAAGTAGCATCACTTTCTTTATATTATACCCAGCTCAATGACAGATCCGGTCAATGGGTCAGAAACCTGCACCGATTTTTCCGGCCCCGCTGTTTGGCCTATCCAAACAAAAGTGCAATTTTTGCACAGCCTTGTAATCCATTGAATTATAAGCGGAAAAATTATTTTTTCATTTTTTGTTTGGTGTAGGTTGACAAATCTGTTCCAAGGGTGAAGGGGTGAAAGGTTGAAAGTTGAAAGGAAAATCAACAAGTTACACCTGTTTTCGGGGCTAAAAAGCTATGTAACATTTTTCCTATATATAGGGGGAGGTCGCGGTTTTAACCGCGAGGCTCCGTTCTAAAGTTTTAAGGTTTCAAAGTTTCAAGGTG
>CAIUDS010000482.1 GCA_903897985.1 uncultured delta proteobacterium | reverse complement strand
CCAAGGAGAAATTATAATAATTTTTTCCACCGCAAAGGCGCATCCCCCTTCGCCAAGGCTACGGAGGACAGGAAGGACGCGAAGAATTTCTTTTTGATTTTAAGGTAATTCATGAAAAGATGAATTCTATTTTCAACGACTAATTAAAATTATGCAGGAAACTTTTTTGGAAAATAAAACAAAAAATAAAAATCTTTGCGTGGGACACCGCGTGTCCCTTTGCGCCTTTGCGGTGAAAAAATGATTTTGATTATTGACTACGGCATGGGCAATCTCCGCAGCGTGGAGAAGGCTTTTCAGAAGCTCGGTTTCCCGGCGAAAGTTTCCAATTCCAAAGCCGAGCTTGAAAAGGCTGAGGGGATCGTGCTGCCCGGCGTGGGCGCGTTCGCGGACTGCATCAAGAACCTCCAGGGCCTGGGCCTGATCGAGCCGATCGTCAAGTGGATCAAGGCGGACCGGCCGTTCCTCGGCATCTGCCTGGGCTACCAAATCCTGTTCGAGGACAGCGAGGAATTCGGCCTGACCAAGGGACTCGGGATTTTCAAGGGCCGGGTGAAAAAATTCTCGGAAGCCATGCCCGATCCCTCATCTCCGGGCGCGTTCCTCAAAGTGCCGCACATGGGCTGGAACCAGGTCAGGATCATGAAGGATTGTCCGGTCCTTCAAGGCATCGAGTCCGGCAGCAGCTATTATTTTGTCCACTCCTTTTACCCGGCGCCGGAGGACAAGTCTTTGATCGCGACCGAGACGGAATATGGGATCAAGTTCGCCTCGAGCATCGCGCAAGGGAATCTTTTTGCCTGCCAGTTTCATCCGGAAAAGAGCCAGGCCAAGGGCCTGGCCTTGCTGAAAAATTTTGGAAGGATGGCCTCAAAATGAACAATGAATATTTACCGCAAAGGCGCAAAGAACGCAAAGATGAAAACCTAAATCAAAGGGCCAGGTTCCGGGCATTTTTCTTCCCTCTTTTCTCTCTCTTCTTGCTCGGGCTTTGGAGTTGCCCGAAGCCGCAGCCGGTTGTGAGCGCGAGCAACCTGCCCCAATATAAATTCGCGGTGGCGGAAGTGGTCGTGACCAAGAGCGCGATCTGTCCGGTCTGCCTGCGGCCGGTTTTTAATTGCGAGGTAAAGGACAGCGCGCGGGAGGAATTTTTCGAGGGGCTTTCGATGGCGCTGGCAAAGAAGGGCTTCGGCATGGTGAAGCTGAGCCTGGCCGAGGCCTCGGCGGAGGATAAAAAGAAACCCGAGTCGTGGCTGCCCCTGGCGCGAAAGGTCAAAAGCGACTACCTGCTCCTGCCCGCGATTTACTGCTGGAGCGAGCGGAAAGGCAGCGCGGTTGCTTCGAGCAGTCCGGCCGAGGTCGGGTTCCATGAGCATATTTACGAGACGGCCTCGGGCAAGGAGGTCTGGGGCGGCAACTTCAACGAGAAGCAGGCGCCCCTGAGCGCGAACCTATTGGACCTGCAGGAGTTCCTCAAGCGCCACGGCCAATGGATCAAGGCCGACGACTTGGGCCAGGAGGGATCGGAAAAATTGCTCGAGGAATTTTTGAAGGTCATGGCGGAAAATGCTGCTAATACCGGCCATTGACCTCCGCCGCGGCCAAGTGGTGCGGCTGTTCCAGGGCCGCTACGACCGGGAGAAGAACTATCGGCTGGCTCCGCTCGAGGTTGCGCAAAAATTTGTAGAGGCCGGCGCCAGACTGATCCACCTGGTGGACCTGGATGCGGCCCGGACCGGGGAACCCATCCAGTTGGAACTCATCCTCAAGTTGGCCCGGGAAGTTAAGACGGACTTGGAAGTGGGAGGCGGGATCCGCAATCTCGAGACCATCTCCCAATACCTGGAGGGCGGGATAAGCCGGGTGATCCTGGGCACGGCCGCGCATAAGGACCCGGAGTTGGTGGAAGCGGCGTTGAAAAAATTCCCGAAAAAAATTGTGATCGGGATTGACGCGCGCAAAGGCCAGGTCGCGGTGCAGGGCTGGGAAGAAGGCACTGAGGTTGATGCGGTTGAGCTGGCAAAAAAATATGACCGGCCGGAAGTGGGCGCGATTATCTACACCGAGATTGAAAGGGACGGCGCTTTGCAAGGGCCGGATATAAAGAGCACCATGAGACTGGCAAACGCGGTGAGCGTGCCGGTGATCGCCTCCGGAGGGATTTCTTCCATCGAGGACCTGGTCCGGCTGAAAAAAGAAGCCGGGGAAAAAATCGCGGGCGTGATTGTGGGCAAGGCGATCTATGAAGGGAAAATAGATTTAAAGGAAGCTTTTTCAGCCCTCTCTGAATGAGGACTCAACTCTAACCGAGGAGGAGGCCAATGAATAAAGTCCTGAAATTGACCTGCGCGGCGGTGTTTATTTTTTCGATTTCTCTCCATGCCGAGAGCTTCGAAGACCTGGTCAAGAAGGGCGATGACTATTTCGCCAAGCGCGGGACCATGGAAAACTGTCTGAAGGCGGTCGAATCCTACGGCCAAGCCGCGGCCATGAACGGCAAGGACATCCCGGTGCGGCTCAAGCTGGGGCGGGCCACTTACTGGTGCGCGGGCGAACTGGGCGAGAAGACCCTCGAGAAAAAGCAGAAGGTTGAAATCCTGCGCAAGGGCGTGAAGGCTTCGGAGGAAATCCTGAAACTGGAGCCGCGAAATCCCGGCGCGCATTACTGGCGGATGTGGAACCTGGCCGCGGTCACGGTGGCCGAGGGCGTGCTCAGCGGCGGGTATTCGTTCAAGGAGGCGATTGTCGGGACCATTTTTGTTTCCAATGGAGACCTTAATTATTTCTACGGCGGGGTTTACCGCTACTGGGCGCGCGTGATCTACGAAATCCCCGGCATCCTCGGAAAATTTTTCCACTTCTCCGAGCCCGACGCCATCATGCTCTACGAGCAGGCGCTCAAGGTCGAGCCGAATTTTTTCATGACCAGGTATTGGATGGCCGAGAGCTATGTCCGGATGAAGGACGAGGAAAAAGCCAAGGAGCAACTCAGATACCTCATCAAAACCTCGCCGGACATCCTTCCCGAAGCCACGGTGGAAAACAAATTCTACCAGGATCTGGCGAAAAAACTTCTGGCCGAACTGGAGGAATAGGGAATCGGGCTTTAAAAGCTTCCCCCAAATGCTATTAGTGTTCTAACTCCATCATGCTATTATAGTTCCACTCTATAAGATCGAACCTTGGGAAAACTGGAGAGGCCAAGAAGCTCAAAGGTGGGAGGCTGAAAATGAAAAAGTCTTATTGGTTCGGGGCGGCGCTGGGTTTGATGATTGCGGGTCTGTGGATCGGCTGCGGAGACGCCAATAATTCCGGGACCGGGCGGGATCAATCGCCCCCCACATTATCCGCATCAAAATCCTTTGGCGCGAGCGTCAACGGCTGGTCAGCCGTGTCCGCGGGGGATTCTCACAGTTGCGGCATTCCAGACAATAACGGCTCGCTCTGGTGCTGGGGATGGAATGGGGACGGCCAGCTTGGGGACGGGACCACGGCCATGGCGAAAACTCCGGTATTGGTCGGAGCAGATACTGACTGGGCCCAGGTTTCCGCGGGAGGAAGTCATACCTGCGCCAAAAAAATGGATGGCACGCTTTGGTGCTGGGGCTATAATTATAGCGGACAGCTGGGCGATGGGACCACCGGAGGCCGCAAGACTCAAACCCAGGCGGGAAGCGATACCAACTGGGCCTCGTTCAGCGCCGGAACGACCAATACTTGCGCCACCAAAACCAATCACGCGCTCTATTGCTGGGGCGATAATGATACGGGCCAACTGGGAATCGGGAACACCGTGGAAAAACATGGTCCAGCCAAGGTGGGAAAATCCGAGTGGTCAATGGTTTCCACCAATCAGGAATGCACCTGCGCCAAAAAGACCGACGGGAGCATCTGGTGCTGGGGTTGGAACAAATATGGACAGGTTGGGGATGGGACCCTTAAGGACCGCAAGTCGCCCACCCGGGTCGGAACCGCCAAGAATTGGAAAACGATTGCCGTGGGCGGCTCGCATGCCTGCGCCATCAAGACTGATGGCACGCTCTGGTGTTGGGGAGACAACAGCGATGGCCAGCTCGGGGATGGAACCACCAAAACCCGGAAAACGCCGGTCCGGATCGGTAGCGCCTCCACCTGGGTCTCGCTTGCTCTGGGAAACGCTCATAGCTGCGCCAAGAAGAAGAATACCGGGCTCTATTGCTGGGGATTAAATTACAACGGACAGCTTGGGGTGGGAGATAAGACGGACCGGCACAAGCCAACCCTGGTAGCGGGAGCGGGAACCGGATATGCCTCCTTTTCCGTCGGGTCATCTCATACCTGCGGGCTCTGGAGCGATGCCAATATCTGGTGCTGGGGTTATAATGGATATGGTCAACTGGGGGACGGAGACACGACCGATATCCTTAACCCATCCGTCCTCGTGACCAAGCCGTAATTTTCCTCAGGGCAAAATCGATGAAACCAGGAGGCGCTAAAATGAAAAAATCTTTTTCACAAATCGTGATCACGATTTTTATGTTTTCTTTCTTTTTTATTGCCTGCGGAGACCCCAATGATTACACAACCGATTCTGCTTCAGGGCAATCCTCGAGAATGGATTCGGTTAAATCAAAAGACATAATACTAGGCGCCTTTACCAGCGTTTCATTGGGAGGAGCTCATAGCTGCGGGATTGACATCAACGGCCGGCTCTGGTGCTGGGGGGTCAATGAATATGCGCAACTGGGGGATGGAACCACGGTCAACCGAAAAAACGCCTACCTGATTACCAGTGACACGGATTGGGCCCAGGCTGCCGCCGGAGAGTATTTCAGCTGCGCGCGAAAATCCACAGGTACGCTCTGGTGCTGGGGGGATAATCACGGCATGGAGGTTGGTGACGGCACCACCGCGGGCTACCGGTTCAGCCCGGTCCAGGTGGGAACCGACACCGATTGGGTCCTGGTAACCGCCGGAACCGAGCATGCCTGCGGCTTGAAGAGCGATCATTCGCTCTGGTGTTGGGGACAAAATGCCTATGGCGAGGTTGGAAATGGGACCCTTTTTAGCACCGAATACGGGCCGGTGGAGTTGGTTAAGAGCTGGAAAACCGTATCCGCCGGGGGAAGGCATACCTGCGCCATCAAGACCGACGGCACGCTCTGGTGTTGGGGCAACAACCAATCAGGGGAGCTTGGGATCGGAACCCTGGCCAAGAAAAAAGCGCCCGCCAAAGTGGGAACCGCGGCCAACTGGTCTTTGGTTGCCGCGGGATTTTTTCATACCTGCGCCAAGAAGAAGGATGGCACGCTCTGGTGCTGGGGACAAAACAAATATGGCCAGGTGGGCAACGGGGCCACCGGTAAAACCGTGACCAAACCGGTCAAAGTGGGAAGCGCCTCCAATTGGGACACGATTTCCGCAGGGGGGTTTCATAATTGCGCCCTGAAAAAGACCACCGGCGGGCTATATTGTTGGGGTTGGAATGGTGATGGACAATTGGGAATTGGAAATACGGTTGACCAACACAAGCCGCACATGGTGGTGAATGCCGGGACCGGGTATCAGGCGGTTTCCGCGGGGGGCGGGCATACTTGCGGCTTGTGGAGCGACAACAATCTCTGGTGCTGGGGCGCCAATGGCTACGGCCAGCTCGGAGACGGCACCACGGTGGATTCATTGGCTCCCAGCAGCAAGGTGATCCAATAATTCTATGGGCGAACAACACCAACATTATTTGCCGGCCGGGCCGTGAATTCTTAATAATGCGCAGGGGTCGGTTCCGCAGGGCGCGGGACCAGGTTTGCCCCTGCCTGAAAAGGTAATAAAACCAGGAGGCGCTAGAATGAAAGAACTATTTTCAAAAGTTACGATCACGATTTTTATGCTTTCCTTCCTTTTCATGGCCTGTGGGAACCCCAACGAATCTCAAGATGGGCAGGGCCGGCCGGTCCCGGCACTATCCTCAACCAAATCCCCGACCATGCATGTAACGGCCTGGTCCAGCGTTTCCTCCGGATACAATCATACCTGCGCCATAGACGCCAACTATTCTTATCCCTGGTGCTGGGGCTCTAACGGCAGCGGCCAGCTCGGAAGCGGCAATACTGCGGAATATATAACTCCTCATGGGGTTTCAGTCGGGGGAATAGATACCTGGGCCCAGATTTCGGCCGGGGAAAATTTTACCTGCGCCAGAAAAACCAACGGAACGGTCTGGTGCTGGGGATGGAATTTTTACGGCCAGGTCGGCGACGGGACCACCACGGACCGCTGGACTCCAGCCGAAGTGGGGAGTTCTCCGGACTGGGTCTCGGTGGATGCCGGAGAAAACCATGTGTGCGGCCTGCTCAACAATCATACCCTATGGTGCTGGGGCTCTAACCAGTATAGCCAGATTGGGACCGGCAGCATCAACTATTTTGAGCAATCACCGGTTCAGTTGGTCAAATCCTGGAAGAGCGTGTCCGCCGGCGGTTATCATACCTGCGCCATCAAGACCGACAGTTCGCTCTGGTGCTGGGGAGATAATGAAAACGGCCAACTGGGGATCGGGAATACCGTTGGGAAAAGTGTTCCGGCCAAGGCGGGGACTGCCACCAATTGGGTTGCGGTTTCCACGGGATATAAACATACCTGCGCCAAGAAGAAGGATGGCACGCTCTGGTGCTGGGGAGCGAACTTTGTTAGCCAGGTCGGGAATGGCAGGATTTCCGACACCGTGAAAAAACCCGTACAAGTCGGAAAGGCCAATACCTGGAAATCGCTTTCCCTCGGAGCCGACCATTCCTGCGCCATGAAAAAAAACACCGGGCTTTATTGCTGGGGATATAATAACCACGGCCAGCTTTGTACCGGGGACACTGCAAATCGGAATAAACCCCGCCTGGTCAGCAGCGCCGGCACCGGATACTTGTCGGTTGCCGCCGGAGCATTTCATACCTGCGGGCTGTGGAGTGACGCTAATATCTGGTGCTGGGGTAATAATCAATATGGTCAGTTGGGAAACGGAAACACCGCGGACCAAACTTATCCGGCCCTGGTGCAGAATCCATAATGGCAGAGAACAATAAAGAAGGTTGGACTGTTCAATAGCCCAAATAATTTATTTAGGAGGCTAAAGATGAAAAGAAATTTTATTCGGCAAGGGGTTGGTTATGGTTTGTTGCTTTGCTTCCTGATTTTCGTTTCCTGCGGACCAGAGCCGGGAAAGGATTCGGGAAATGCAGCTTCCGGGGATAAGGGATCTTTTTTCACTCATCAGCAAAGCGCTCAGACCTCGGTTAACACCAAGCTCAGCAAGACCGTGAGACCGGCCTTGGTCTCAAATTCCACCACCGCGGCGTTCAAGTTTTCCTGCACCGCGGGAAAATGCGCCTACAAATGCCGGCTGGACGCTAATCCCTGGCAAAAGTGCAAATCCGCGAAAACCTATTTTGGGCTTGCGCCCGGAGCCCATACCTTCAAGGTCAAGGCCACCAATTCCGCGGGCCAGACCGATCGCACTCCGGCGCAATATACCTGGCATATCACCTACCTGATGTCTCCGGTATCCGCGGGGGGCAATCATACCTGCGCCATGACCGGGTCCGGGGGAATCGAATGCTGGGGATATAACGCAAATGGTCAAGTGGGAGATGGAACCACTGCGGACAAAAAGGCCCCGGTGGATGTGTCCGGTCTGGCCTCGGGAATGGCCGCGGTTTCCGCGGGTGGAAACCATAGCTGCGGCCTTAACAATTCGGGCGGAGCAAAGTGCTGGGGGCGTAACAATTACGGTCAACTTGGAAATGGGCTAAAGAGCGATACCAATAAGAACCCGGTTGATGTCACCGGGCTTGCTTCCGGAGTGAGCGCCATTTCCGCCGGTTCCAGCCATACCTGCGCGCTCACCTCTTTGGCCGGGGTCAAGTGCTGGGGATACAATAGCTCTGGTCAACTCGGGACCGGGAACACCGCGGATAGCCTGGTCCCGGTTGATGTGTCCGGCCTGACTTCCGGGGTGAGCGATGTCTCCGCCTACGGATTTCAGACCTGCGTCCTGACCACTGGGGGTGGAGTCAAGTGCTGGGGATGGAACCTCTATGGTCAACTCGGGACCGGGAACACCGTGGATAGCTTGGTCCCGGTTGATGTCTCCGGGCTATCCTCCGGAGTCAGCGCCCTTGCCACGACCGGCTATTATGCCTGCGCGCTCACCTCTTTGGGCGGGGTTAAGTGCTGGGGATATAATCGCTATGGTCAACTCGGAAACGGGAACACCGCGGATAGCAAGGTTCCCGTGGAGGTCTCCGGGCTTGCCTCCGGAGTGATCGCCATTGCCGCTAAAGGATCCAATACCTGCGCGCTTACCTCCACCGGAGCGGTCAAATGCTGGGGATATAATGCCAATGGTCAACTCGGAAACGGGACCCGGGTGGACAGCAAGGTCCCGGTGGATGTTTCCGGGCTTACCTCTAATGTTGCGGCGGTTTCCGCCGGCGAGGGCCATAGCTGCGCGTTAATGAATTCGGGAGCAATTAAATGCTGGGGAAAAAACTCTTATGGCGAACTCGGCAATAATGTTTCTCAAAATTTCTATGTCCCCGGAGTTGTCTCCGGGCTTACCGCGGGCATGGCCGGCATTTCCGCGGGCGATTATCACACCTGCGCGCTCACCTCTTCCGGAGCGGTCAAATGCTGGGGATATAATTATCTTGGGATTCTCGGGAATGGAACCACTGCTGACACCAATGTCCCGGCCGATGTCTCCGGGCTTTCCTCCGGAGTGGTCGCGATTTCCACGACCAGCGAGCATGCCTGCGCGCTCAATTCTTCCAAGGGCATCACATGCTGGGGCAATGGTTCCAATGGTCGGCTGGGAACCGGGGATACCGCCAACAGATATGTCCCGGTTGCCGTATCCGGTCTTGCCTCGGGAATGACCGTGGTTTCCGCGGCCGGCGGCCATAGCTGCGCGGTTACGACCGGCGGAGCCGCCAAATGTTGGGGAAAGAACTGGTATGGTCAACTTGGAGATGGCTCAACCGCCACTAGTAATGTCCCGGTCAATGTTTCCGGGCTTTCTTCCGGGGTGAGCGCCATTACCGGGGGTTCTTATCATACTTGCGCCCTGGTCTCCGGTGGGGTCAAATGCTGGGGGAATAACACCTATCTGGAACTCGGGGACGGCACCACCGCGGCCAGGCGCAAGACCCCGGGCGATGTCTCGGGCCTGACTTCCGGGGTAAGCGCCATTTCCGCCAATGGTTATCATACCTGCGCCCTGACCTCGGGCGGGGCAGTCAAATGCTGGGGCCAAGGCACTAATGGTCAACTCGGAAACGGGGCAAATTCCAACAGCAATGTCCCGGTTGATGTCTCGGGATTGACTTCCGGAATCAGCGCGATTTCCGCGGGCAGCGCTCACTCCTGCGCCTTGACCTCGGGGGGAGCGGTTAAATGCTGGGGATATAACGGATATGGTAATTTGGGTAATGGCGCCAATACCAACAGCAATGTCCCGGTGGATGTCTCCGGCCTGACTTCGGGAATAGCCGTCCTTTCCGCAGGGTATGGGCATACCTGCGCCGTGACCTCGGGCGGAGCCGCCAAGTGCTGGGGATATAATTATTACGGCCAACTGGGAAATGGACTTTTCGGATACAGCACGACCCCGGTGGATGTCGTCAATTTTCCCTGAAAAGATATAACGGAGGATAAAAATGAAAAAGAAATATTTTCTGGCGGGAGTTCTGGTTTTGATTTTGGCGGGTCTGCTGATCGGGTGCGGGGATATTTCCGAACCCGGAACCGGGCCGGATCAGGCTTCCAAGCCGGGGCCGGCTTTTGCTTCAGCAAGCAGTGGAGCCGGGGTCAGCGCCTGGCTCAGCGTCTCGGCCGGAGGAGGGCACACCTGCGCGATTGACAGCAATAACTATGTCTGGTGCTGGGGCAGGAATGACAGCGGCCAGGTCGGAGACGGCAGCACCGCCGATCTAAAAAGCCCGATCATGCCTTCCATTGATCCGGTCTGGGACCAGGTTTCCGCGGGAGGAAATTTTACCTGCGTTAAAAAGATGGATGGAACCATTTATTGCTGGGGAGCCAATTATCGAGGCCAGTTAGGAGACGGAACCACGGCTGATAGACACACCCCGGTCCAGATTGGCTCGGACACGGATTGGGCTGCCATCTCCAGCGGGGGCGGTCATATCTGCGCGCTCAAGAGCGATCATTCTCTCTACTGCTGGGGAGAGAATACCTACGGACAATTGGGCGATGGCTCTTATAGCGACAAGAATACTCCCACCCGGATCGGGACTTCCTATAAATGGGCTCAGGTCTCGGCTGGAGCAGACTTTACCTGCGCGGAAAAAACCGGTGGATCGCTCTGGTGCTGTGGACACAATAACTATGGTCAGCTCGGGATCGGAAATAAGACGAGCAAAAATAAGCCCACCCGGGTGGGAACCGCAACCAACTGGTCTTCAGTCTCGGCCGGCAGCGGCGGGCACGCCTGCGCAAAAAAGAAGGATGGCACCTTATGGTGCTGGGGATATAATAATGAGGGAGAGCTCGGGGATGGAACCACGAAAAAGAAACTGTCTCCGGTGAAAGTGGGAACTTCCAGCAACTGGGCCTCGCCGGCCGCAGACTCGAATTTTACCTGCGCCATCAGGAAAGATAATAGTCTCTGGTGCTGGGGTTACAATGACCAGGGGCAACTTGGGATCGGGTCCCCGGGTTATTATTCCAAGAAAAAGCCGGTAAAAGTGGGAGATGGCTGGTCCATGGTTGCCGTCGGAGATTGGTATGCCTGCGCCAAGGCGACCGACAACCAGCTCTGGTGCTGGGGATACAACCACCAAGGACAGCTCGGGGACGGAACCACCGCTAATCGCTCGGTCCCGACCCTTATGCCGAATCCATAGTTGCCCGGGTCAAAAATGGCAAAAACGGAGAAAAAAATGAACAACAAAAGATTTTTGGCGGCAGTTCTGGGTTTGATTTTTGCGGGCCTGTTGATGGGATGCGGAGAGGTCAATGATACCGGAACCGGGCCGGATCAGGCTTCCAAGCTTGAACCGCGAGCAATCTCTTCCAGCCCCTTTTTGCCTCATGTTATAACTTGGGCCAGCGTATCTGCCGGGGATAACCATACCTGCGGCATTGACGGCGACAATGCTTATCTATGGTGCTGGGGCGACAATCTTTATGGGCAACTTGGAAATGGCGGCACCGCGGATAAAAAAACCCCGGCCTGGGTTGTATCTTCCACCTGGTTAAGGGTCGCGCCGGGAGGCCGGTACACCTGCGGCATAAAATCCGCCAACACGCTCTGGTGCTGGGGTTTTAATGGATCCGGCCAACTGGGGGACGGGACCACCGGTGACAAACTGACCCCGAGCCAGGACAAAACCGGGGATAGTGATTGGGCCTCGCTGGATAGCGGCTACGAGCATAGTTGCGCCTTGAAGACCGATCAATCGCTCTGGTGCTGGGGAGGCGGCGACTATGGCCAACTTGGGAATGGAACCACCGCGGGAATCAATAGCGCCCCGCAGCAGGTGGGCACTAAAGCCTGGAAATCATTTACCGCCGGCGCTTATCATACCTGCGCGGTCAGGACTGACGGCACTCTCTGGTGCTGGGGCTCAAACATTAATGGACAGCTTGGAATCGGAAGCCATCAATTGCGCAAAGTTCCCGCCAAAGTGGGCGCCGATGCCAATTGGTCCTCGGTGGGCGGAGGATGGTATCACACCTGCGCAATCAAGAAAGACAAGTCGCTCTGGTGCTGGGGATTGAACCAATTCGGCGAGTTGGGAAATGGAACCACCAAGAGCACAACCAAGCCGGTCCGGATTGGAACTGACAATAGCTGGAAAACGGTGGCGCTGGGAACCTATCATTCCTGCGGATTGAAGAAAAACACCGGCCTTTATTGCTGGGGGCACAACGACAGTGGCCAGTTGGATAATTCTGATTACATTGACCGGCACAAGCCAAAGCTGGTGGGGGACGCGGGAACCGGCTATGTTTCCTTTGCCGCCGGCAGCGCGCATACCTGCGGGGTATGGAATAATGCTGGGACCCATGAAATCTGGTGCTGGGGCAACAATGATCACGGCCAGTTGGGAAATGGAAACACTGTCACTGTGAATGCCCCGGTCCAGGTCATCAATCCATAATCAACAGCGCCGGGAGCCGGAAAGCTGGCATGGCAGACCATAATGTCAAGGAGGTTGAAGATGAAGAATTCAGGTTTTTTGGTGGCGATTTTGGGGTTGATGTTTGCGGGTCTGCTGATCGGATGCGGGGATATTTCCGACCCTGGAACCGCGCCGGATCAGGCCTCCAAACCAACTTTGCAATCAATTTCCTCAAGAACCGTTGTCCCTCATGTCACGGCCTGGGCCAGCGTTTCGGCTGGAGATTCTCACACCTGCGCTATTGACAGCAATAACTATCTCTGGTGCTGGGGCTGGAATTACTATGGCCAGCTCGCGACGGGCAACACCACGGATAAACTTACCCCGAGCATAATTACTTTAAGTACCGATTGGGCGCAAGTTTCCGCGGGCGGTGATTTCAGTTGCGCCCGAAAAACCGGCGGGACCATTTATTGCTGGGGTGGTAACTGGCTCGGCCAGATTGGAGATGGAACCACGGCTGAAAAATGGACCCCGACTCAGACCGGCACGGACACGAATTGGACCTCAATGGATTCCAGCTGGGGCCATAACTGCGCAATCAAGAGCGACTTTTCGCTCTGGTGTTGGGGGAATAATAGTTTTGGCCAGTTGGGAAAGAGCAAAGTGGTCACCTATTACACCAGCCCGATCCAGGTGGGCAAGGCCAAGAATTGGAAAACCGTTGCCACCGGAGAAACCCATACCTGCGCGCTCAAGAAGGATGGCACGCTCTGGTGCTGGGGTAATAATTCAAAGGGACAACTCGGGGACGGCACCACCAAACCGCGCTCCGTTCCGGCCCAGGCGGGAACGGCCAAGGACTGGTCATCGGTATCCGCGGGCTCAAGTCATACCTGCGCCAAAAAGAAGGACGGGTCGCTCTGGTGCTGGGGATGGGATAAGTATGGCCAGCTCGGAATCGGATCAACCCAAGCGAAGAAGACTCCGGTCAAAGTGGGAACCCAATATGCCGCGGTTTGGGCGGGAGCGGACCACACCTGCGGGCTCAAGAAAAATACCGGGCTTTATTGCTGGGGAAGGAATGGCAGTGGCCAGTTGGCCACCGGCGACAATAGTAATCGGCACAAGCCACAATTAGTCCAGGTACCCGGCACTGGATACCTGTCGGCTGACGCCGGAGGCTATCATACCTGCGGCTTATGGAATAACGGCAGTAATAATGAAATCTGGTGCTGGGGCGCAAATTCTGATGGACAACTGGGTGATGGCTATACCGCGGACCGAACCGTTCCGGACCTGGTGGTGAATCCATAATTGCAAAGATCAATCTCAATCCTAACAGGAGAAGAAATGAGTATAAAAAAATTTTTAGCGGGGGTTCTGGGTTTGATCTTTGTAGGAATGTTCATTGCTTGCGGAGACACGAATGAGGCCGGGTCAAATGTGAACCAGCCTCTGGACCACTCTCCGGGTTTTGGGCAAGCGGCCTCAAACGGGTCGGCGATTTCCGGCTGGCTCAAGGTTGCGGGCGGCAGGTATCATTCCTGCGGGATCGCCACCGACCACACGCTTTGGTGCTGGGGCAGGAATTTCTACGGTCAACTGGGCGTGGGAGACACGGCCAACCGCAGCCTGGCCACCCAGGTCGGGACGGACACCGACTGGACCCAGTTTTCCGCGAAGGATCAACACACCTGCGCGCTCAAAAGTAACGGCGATCTTTACTGCTGGGGATTCAATGGCTCCGGCCAGGTTGGGGATGGCAGCGGCGCCGATAAAAAGTCGCCGACCTTTGTCAGCGGGGGTTGGCAATCCGTGGATGCCGGGTATCAACATAGCTGCGCCCAAAAGCCCAATGCCACGCTCTGGTGCTGGGGACTCAATACTTCGGGCGAACTAGGGGATGGGACCTATAGATACAAACTCACGCCGGTCAAGGTCCTGGGCACCGGCTGGGTGACTTATTCCGCCGGGCAGGCGTTCACCTGCGGCAAAAAGAAAGACGGCTCGCTTTGGTGCTGGGGCTGGAATGAATACGGCCAGCTCGGGCTCGGAAATACGGTGGACAAGAAGAAGCCCACCCGGGTGGGTAAAGCCAGCGACTGGTCCGCGGTCGCGGCCGGCGGCTATCACGCCTGCGCCAAAAAGACCGACGGCACGCTCTGGTGCTGGGGATTCAATAATAATGGCGAGTTGGGCATTGGAAACAAAACCGAGAAGTATTCCCCGGTCAAGGTGGGAAGCGCGAACACCTGGGCCTCACTTTCCGCGGGAGAATATCATACCTGCGCCAGGAAAAAGAATAAAGACCTCTTTTGCTGGGGTTATGCAACTTATGGACAATTGGGAGATGGCGAATGGTCGGACCGGACCACGCCTTACAAAGTCGGAACCGGCTGGACCCTGGTTGTCGCGGGAACCGAACATACCTGCGGAATCACCGCCAGCGACACCCTCCTCTGGTGCTGGGGATGGAACGATGACAACCAACTCGGCTCCGGCCTGAGCGGAAACCAAAACTCTCCGGTCCAGGTGGTGAATCCGTAAGTATAATTTAGCCAAGCGCGATGGCCTTGCCGCAGGCGCGGATCGGGATAATTCCCTGCCTTTACAATCCGCCTTTTTGGTGTAGATTCGGAGCTATGAAGCGTGGACGAAACCGGATAGACTATGAGATCATCGCGGACCTGGTGGAGCAAAATGCCCGGGTGCTGGACCTGGGTTGCGGCGACGGCGAACTGCTCGATCTGCTCGCCCACGAGAAGCATGTCACCGGCCAGGGCATCGAGATAGACGAGGGCAACATCACTCGCTGCACCGCCCGCGGGGTTAATGTCATCCACGGAAACCTCGACGAGGGCCTGGCCGACTTTCAGACCGGCTCGTTCGATTATGTGGTCCTCAATCAGACCCTCCAGGTGGTCATGAAGCCCGACTATGTGCTCAAGGAAATGGTCCGGGTCGGAAAAAAGGGCATCGTCGGGTTCCCCAATTTCGCATACCTCCGCGTCCGCCTCCAACTCATGTTCACCGGGCTCATGCCCACCACGCCCGAACTCCCTTATCAATGGTATAACACCCCCAACATTCATTTGCTCACGGTCAAGGACTTCGAGCGCTTCGCCGCGGAAAAGGGCATCGAGATCATCAAACGCATCTTCATCCGCGGCAGCCTGCTCCTCAGTCCCTATCTCTTCCCCAACCTCCTCGCCAAAAGCGCCATCTATGTCATCAAGCAGAAGTCGTAGGGGCAGGGCTTGCCCTGCCCTGATCGGGCGTGAGCAACTCCCAAGGGAAAGGGCTTAAAAGCATTCAATTTTTTTGCATTCCGCGCCCTTTCCGCCTATAATTATATTGATGAATCGCAAAGACCTGAAATTAGCCCGGACCTTCAAGAAAAAACTGCACGCCCGGCTCCCCGATGCCGAGGTCACCGCTTATGGCTCGCGCGCCCGCGGCGACCATCACCGGTACTCCGACCTCGACTTGTTCGTGCTCGTTAACCGGTACAACCGCAAGATCCGCGGCCTCGTCTTTGACTGCGCCTGGCAGGTCGGCTTTGACGCCGGTATCCATCTTTCCACCACCATTTACACCCGAAAAGAAATCGCCGGCGTGCTTAAAGAAGACCCCTTGTACTTGAATGTCCAAAGGGAAGGCGTGCCGATATGAAAGAAACCCTGATCAAATATCGGCTGGAACAGGCGGAAGAAGCCCTGGCCGCGGCGCAAATTCTTTATGATTCCGGGCAGAGTTACCGTGGCGCCGTCAATAGAGCTTATTATGCAATGTTCTATGCTGTGCTCGCATTGCTGGCCAAAGAAGGAAAAGGAACTTCCAAACACAGCGGAGCAATCGCAATGTTTGACGAGATTTTCGTGAAAACCAAGGTTTTTCCCAAAACGATGAGCAAGCAATTTCATGACGCATTTGAACAGCGGCAAACCGGGGATTACAAGACCCTAGTGGTCATAAGTCGTGAAACTGCCCACGAAATAATCAAATCCAGCCGGCAGTTTGTTACAGCCATCAAGGCCCATCTGGAAAAATGAATTCCATTGCCCAGACTCAACCGAAGGAAAAGAAAATTTCCAAAATAGCCGTTATCTCCTTATTCATGGGAATAATCGGAATCATGCTGGTGGCCACAATTATTTCGATTCCTCATTAGCCGCGTTGATCGCCAATTCCGCAGGCATCCTGGTCGCAGCTTTGCTTATACACTTTTGGGGTTGAATCGGAAAATCAAATTCATTTCAATCAAGCGCCAGGGCCTACGGCTCGGGCCTCCCTCGCCGGGCTCATTGAATAAAACCGCGCCCGTTGCTAGAATAAAGCCACATGAAGCGGATTTATTTCGACAACAACGCCACCACCCGGCCCGACCCGCGAGTGATCGAGAAGGTCATGGAACTGGCCGGCTCCCACTACGGCAACCCGTCCTCCCTCCACTTCGAGGGACAGCAGGCCAAGCGCATCCTCGAAGAGAGCCGCCGCACCGTGGCCGCGGCGATTGGCGCCGAAGACTCCGAGCTGATCTTCACCAGCGGCGGCACCGAGGCCAACAACCTCGCGATCAAGGGCGTGGTGGAAGCCCTTGCCATCAAAGGCAAACACCTGATCGCCTCTGCAATCGAGCACTCCTCCGTCCGGCTGGTGGTCAACCAGTTGTCTCAACAGGGCTTCGAGGTGACCCGGCTCCCGGTGGATAAGAACGGCATTATTGACCTGGACTTCCTGCAAAAAAACATTCGCAAGGACACCATCCTCGTCAGCATCATGCTCGCCAATAACGAACTCGGGACCATCGAGCCTATCCCGCAGGCCGCGGAGATCGCGCACCGTCAGGGCGCCCTGTTCCATACCGACGCGGTCCAGGCGCTCGCGAAAATGTCGGTCAAGGTGGACGAACTCGGCGTGGATCTGCTCTCGGTCTCCGGCCACAAAGTTTATGCCTTCAAGGGCGTGGGAGCGCTATATGTCCGCAAAAAAACGCCGCTCCTACCCACCCTCCATGGCGGCGGCCATGAACAGAAGCGCCGCGCCGGGACCGAGAACCTGGTCGGGATCGCCAGCCTGGCCGAGGCGGTCAGGATCATGGATGAGGAAGGGGAGCAGGGAAAGGAGAGGCTCCGCCTCCTGCGCGACCGCCTGGAAAAAGGGCTTAAGGAAAAATTCCCGTCCGCTCAAATCAATGCCGAGTCCGTTCCGCGCGTGCCTAATACCACCAATGTCAGCTTCCCCGGCATTGACGGCGAAAGTCTGCTTATGAACCTGGATGCCATGGGCATCGCGGTCTCGGCCGGAAGCGCCTGCAAAGCCGGCTCGACCGAGCCGAGCCATGTGCTCCAGGCCATTGGTTTGAGCAAGGAAGCGGCCCGGGGGACCCTCCGGGTGTCGCTTGGCAAATACAACACCGGGGAAGAAGTGGATTATTTCCTCAAAGCGCTCGAGCAGGCGATTGCGCAAATCAAGCGCGGGGATTAAATGAAATATTCTGGATTTTACCGCGGAGACGCAGCGGCCGCAAAGAAGAGAATAATTGGAGATAGATGATTATAAAACAAAAAAGAATTCTCTCTGATTTTTGCGCCTTTGCGGTGAACCCAGAATTGATTGTAATCCGTATTCTCTGCGCTCTCTGCGTCTCTGCGGTGAGAATTGATGGAGGGATTGATGGAAGATCTGGATAGATACATAAGACAGATCACCTTCCACGGCCTCGGCAAGGAAGGACAGCGCAAACTGCTCGCCTCCAAGGTGCTCCTGGTCGGGTGCGGAGCGCTCGGCTCCGCCGCGGCCGTGTCCATGGTCCGCTCCGGGATCGGGCATCTCACCATTGTTGACCAGGACATCCCTGAACTCGTGAACCTCCACCGCCAGTTCCTCTACGACGAGGAGAACATGAAGGAACGGATTCCCAAGGCCGTGGTGGCGGCGCAAAAGCTCTCCCGGTCCAATTCGCAGGTCAAGATCATTCCCCAGGTCGCGGAACTCCGCCCGGAAAATATCGAGCGGATCGCCCAGGGAGTTCACCTGGTCATTGACGGCACCGATAACCTCGCCACCCGCTACCTTATCAACGACTGGTGCGTGAAAAATAATATCCCCTGGATTTACGGCGGAGTCATCGGCGCCTCCGGAATGATGATGGTGATCGAGCCGGGAAAGACCGCCTGCCTAAGATGCCTGTTCCCCGAACCGCCCGCGGCCGGCTCGCTCCCGTCCTGCGAGACCGAGGGCGTGCTCAACCCCGCGCCCATGCTCGTCGGCGCCCTCGAAGTGATCGAGGCGATTAAAATCATCATCGGCTCGGATAAAGTCAAGACCGGTCTGACCAATATTGACCTCTGGGAACATACCTTCTCCACCATTGCCATCAAGCGCAACCCTCATTGCCCCACTTGCGGAAAAGGTCAATTCGAGTTCCTCGAAAAGAAAAAAACCGACTGGTCCACCTCCCTCTGCGGACGCAACGCCGTCCAGATCAGCCCCGCCGCGATCACGCAACTCAATCTCGAATCTATCCGGGAGCGGCTGCAGCCGCTGGGAAAGGTCTCCTTCAACGGCTACCTCCTCGAAGCCGACCTCGAAGGCCTCAAACTCATCCTCTTCCCGGACGGTAGGGCTATTATCCAAGGGACGACAGACGAAACCAAAGCAAGGAGCCTTTACAATCGGTATTTGGGGAGATGAAAAGAATATACCTCTCGCTTTTAAGAGCAGATGGGCTTCTGATTGGGCAACATTTCCTTAAGGCATGACCGTGCCAGCTTTAAATAGTTCTTCCGGTAAGGTTCAAGCTGCAATAAAGTCGGTCAAAAGCTTTTCTGTTGTTTGGTTTAACCAAACAAAATTGCAATTTTTTCATAGCTTTGCAATCCATTGATAAATAAGCGGAAAAATTATTTTTTCATTTTTCGTTTGGCCCAGGTTGACAAATGTGTATCGGAGGTGAAGGGGGTGAAAGGTTGAAAGTTGAAAGGAAAATCAATCAGTTAGGACCGATTTTGGGCTGAAAAAGCGATGTAACGATTTTCCTATATATAGGGGGACCTTGCGTTTTAAACGCAAGGGTCCGTTCAAAAGTTTTAGAGTTTTAAAGTTTTAAAGTTAGTGTGGCCCGAAGGGCAGGTGATGGTAGGATTGGGCATTGGTTTCCAACTTTAAAACTATAAAACCTGGAACTTTAAAACTTTTGCTTTTTTCTTCGATGTTCGCTCTCGGCATGATGCTCGGGAGCGACCCATGCGCGAGTTCGCACCTGGGAAGGGAATGGGGATTTTCCGCCTTCGCTCTGATTGCAGAGCTATGGCGGACAAGAGGGATTGGGTAATTGCCCAACTCCAAACCCCCAACTCCAAGCCCCTGGGGCTTACGCACGGCGGTCAACGACTCCGGATGGGCCCAGCATCTGACCACAAACCTGATGCCCCCGGCAATGCGAGTGGTTCTTTCTCAATTGCGTCCCACGGCAGCATGAGCAGATTAAATTGAGGAAAGAGATTAAGCTGATTAAAGAGGCGGCAAGTAGCGCCGAGGCGATTATGGGCTTAATCATCTTAATCAGTTTAATCCGTTTCATCAGTGCAAGGGCGTGGGTGCCCGCAATTGCGGGCGATTCAGCGCGACTGGACGACATAGGACTCGGGAGGTTGTTAACCTCTCAGACTCTTGGACGACAGAATCATCATTGGTCCAGCCTGAGTCACAGCAGGGT
>CAIUDS010000481.1 GCA_903897985.1 uncultured delta proteobacterium | reverse complement strand
GTCAACCTACACCAAACAAAAAATGAAAAATAATTTTTCCGCTTATAATTCAATGGATTGCAAGACTGTGCAAAATTTGCACTTTTGTTTGGCCTAGCCAAACAGCGGAAGCGGTTTTTTTACCGCGAAGAGCGCAAAGGACGCAAAAGAATTCTGGATTCGGAATTCGGAGTTCGGATTTCGGCATTCGGGAATTACACTACCCAATATCCACTATCCCCTAACCACTGCCACCGGTCCCCGCCTACTATCCGCTGTTCTCTCACCACAGGGCACGGGGGACGCAGAAAATTTCGGAGCGGATTTGACATTGAAATCTTCTCGGCGCAAAATTTACCAGCCGGAAGCCCGGCAAAACAAGGAGGACCATTATGGGAAATAAAAAAATTACTTCGGCTCTTTTAGCGGGATTGGCGATCGCGTTCTCAGGCATCTGGGGCGGGTGCGGAGACGCCGGCCTGGATGGCCCGAACCATTTTGATCCGGCCTACGGTTTGGCTCAAAGCGATGCCAAGACGCTGAATACCACCATCAAAACCATGCCCCCGGCCGTGAGCAACTCGCCCACCGCCAAGTTCACTTTCACCTGCAACCAGGCGCCGTGCACCTTCAAGTGCAGTTTGGATTTCTCGGCCTTCAAGGCCTGCGCCACTCCCAAGACCTACAAGAACCTGGCGACGGGGGACCATGTTTTCCAGGTCGAGGCGGTGAAGTCCGGCAAGACCGATTCGACCCCGGCCAATTATTGGTGGAACTTCTCTTATATGGGAACCCAGGTTTCCGGAGGGACATATCATACCTGCGCTCTGACCTCTTTGGGGGGAGCACAATGCTGGGGGACTAATGACGAAGGCCGATTGGGTAATGGCACCACCGTTAACAGCAAAGTCCCGGTGCCGGTTTCCGGATTGTCTTCCGGGCTTAGCGCCATTTCCGCCGGCTATTTCCATAGCTGTGCCCTGACCACGGGTGGGGGCGTAAAATGCTGGGGTTACAATTATGACGGCGAACTCGGGAATGGCTCAACCGGCGACAGCAAAGTCCCGACCAATGTTTCCGGCCTGTCCTCCGGGATCAGCCAAATCTTCGCCGGCAATAACCATAGTTGCGTTCTTGCCAATTCGGGAGCGGTCAGATGCTGGGGATTGAATAATGTGGGGCAACTCGGGGATGGCTCAACCGCCAACCGCAAAGTCCCGGTGACGGTTTCCGGACTGACTTCCGGGGTCAGCGCCATTGCTTCCGGCGGTTACCATGCCTGCGCGCTGACCACGGGAGGGGCCGTAAAATGTTGGGGTTACAATTATGACGGCGAACTTGGGGATGGCTCAACCGCCAACCGCAAAGCGCCGGTGAATGTTTCCGGCCTGACCTCCGGGGTGACTGCCATTGCCGGCGGCCAGTATCATACCTGCGCGCTGATCTCGGGAGGAATCGTATGCTGGGGCGCCAATTCCGATGGGCGGTTGGGGGATGGGACCACCGTGGACCGCCATGTTCCGGCCGCGGTTACCGGATCAGTTGCCGGGGTCAGCGCCATTGACGCGGGCGGGTTCCATACCTGCGCGATTATCTCGGGTGGAGCCAAATGCTGGGGGTCTAATATGAGGGGTCAACTTGGGGATGGGTCAACGGTTGGTCATCTGACTCCCGCCTATGTTTCCGGCATGACTTCACAAACAACCGCGATCAGCGCGGGCAATTGGCATGCTTGCGCAGCCACCTCTTCCGGAGCGGTGAAATGCTGGGGATACAATTTCAATGGTCAACTGGGCGATGGTTCAACCACTGACCGCCATGCACCGGTCGCAGTCTTTGGTTTTGTGCCCTGATCCAAATTTAATTTAAAAAATTTCCAGGCGCCAGGAATTAAACCCCGGCATGAGATATTCGCCCAACAGGATTCGTACGCAGGCGCTCAAACCACCGTTTCCTGCCAGGACATTTTGATCATTTCGAGGACCAATCCGGGCCAGGTGAAATGGGGCTGGCCTTTGCCCGAATCAGGCGCAGCAAGCTGCGCCCCTACAAAAAGACAAATCGCTTTGACCCCGGTTTTCGGTCAGGCCTCCTGCACGACCTGATAGCCCATGCGCTCGGCCAGGGCGGAAAGCGGCTCTTTGAGATCGCCGTAAACCGTTACCCGGTGCCAGCCCCACGGGACCCACATGGTGAAAAGCTTTTCGAAGTCGCCCACGGGCTCGGCCACCAGTTTGGTCCGGCAGGCGCGGTCGTCCGGGTCGTTGCCGAGGGTCTTGGCCTGATGCAAGAGGATTTGTTTGAGCGCCGGATCGAATTCGAGGGTGGTGGTCATGTAGCCGGCGGGCATGAGCGAACGCACGGAGGCGCCCTTGCGGTCCTCCGAATGGGTCATGATGTGGAACGGGTTGGCCGGGCCTTGCGGTCCGAACGGACGGTTGGAAGCGACGCAATGGGCGTAGATGATCTGGCGCTGAGAGGTGTCGAGTTCGGGGTCGGAGATGTAGCCGGGCCGGCCCGAGGTGAGCGCATTAACCATGAGCATGGTTGCCGCGGATTTCACATCGCATTCGCACGCGCCCACCAGGCCCTGGTTGTTGAACTCAAAAAATCCCATGCAGGGGTAGGCATGGAGTTTTCCGCCGTAGAATCCGTTCAGGCAATTGACCGTGATGGCGTCGGCGCCGTGTTTCTTGAGCAGGCCCTTCATGCCCAGATACATGGCCGCGGAACTCTGGAGCGTTTCCAATGACACATCTTCCATCTTGTCCGCGCGCTTTTGCCAACCCTGTGCAACCGTTTTCGCCTCGTCCGGATTTGCCGCCTGCCAAGCCGCGTCCAGCTCGGCGAATTCGAGCTTCGTCACCGGGATGAACGGAAGGCTGAGCAAGGAAACGCCCGGATAGCCAACCGCGAGGATTCTTGACTCTTTCGCCTTTTTCAGACATTCCTCCGGAGCCAAGGTCTTGAGCGGATCTGCGGTGCAGGCGAGATCGCCCGGCCCCGGGGTCCGATCCTTGCGCGCCTTCTCGGTCGCGGCGACAAAATCAGAGGCCGAGCCGCCTTTTTTCAGCAGGTCGAAACATTTCACCGCGGCGATCAGGTCGTCCATCGAGGAGGAACAGACAAACCCGACATTGCGGGCCTTGCCGCGGCGGAACAGGGAGTTGAGGGTGAGGAATCCGCCGGTGCCGGCATATTGGAGACGGGCGAAGAGCACGGGCTTGCCCGTGGCGGCAAAGGTCGGCGCCACCACATTGGTGGTGTTCATCTGATAAACGAGGTAGCCGTCAACATGGGAGAACAGGTCGCCCATTACGATTTTGTTGGCATCGGCCGGGCCGCGGGCGGTCGCGGGCAGGAACTCGATATCTGGAAAAGCGTTTGTCAACGAGTTGTTGATGCTCTCCATCACGGGCGCGAAATCAAAACCGAGGTTGGGCCAGTCGGGCTTGGGTTGCTTGAGCGCATGCAGCGCATACACCACCCGGATGCGCATTTTGCCGGTGGAGTTCGCCGCTTGCAAAGTTTTGGGACCGGCCAACCAGCCCGCGGCCGCGGCGCATCCCGCGCACATAAAACGCCGCCGGCTGATCCCGGAATTGAAATGTCCCGAACGCAGGTCCTTCTTGCCCATGACTTCCTCCTTGAGCGGAAACCGCTCGCTTCGCCGATCCAACTGGTATTGTAGGAAATTTGGAATAGTTTTTCAACCTTGATTCCCGGTTAAGCTCAACTCTGCCTTAACCCGATTTCAGTTGCTGAAACCATTGTGGTGCGGGCATCTTGCCTGCTAATTGTAGGGGCAGGGCTTGCCCTGCCCTAATTCGGGCGCGGCGAGCCGCGCCCCTACGGCAGGCTGGAAGCCTGCGCCACAACTTGGGCAAGCGCTTAATCGGGAATCAAGGTTTTTCAAACCCGCGAAAAAAAGCGGGCGAATTTAATTTAAAGGGTGTTGATAAATAGCTCCAGCGCCCCTTTCTGTCATTCCCGGCTTGACCGGGAATCCAGCATTATCAATAACCTGGATTCCCGCTTTCGCGGGAATGACCGCATTGAAGCCTGCAATCGTCTCCCCCCTACGTAACTGCCCCCTTACGACACTACTCCTTTTTTACCTTGTTTCATTGTTTAACAACGCTTATATTAAACCCGGCGAATCGGAGAATCAACACATTTATTAGTTACC
>CAIUDS010000480.1 GCA_903897985.1 uncultured delta proteobacterium | reverse complement strand
GCCTTTTCACTTTGCCCAGATTCTTCTTGACGATCGCGGGATCATCGTCAACCCGGAAGCTCAAGTTCAACTCGGCAAGTTCGCCTTTGCTGGAGCCGCCGTTCCGGGTGAGGAAAAAAGTATCAAACCCGTATTTGAGAAACAATTGGGAACGGTAATAAGCCATTCGGTCCTTTTCGATTTTGATCATCGGTCAAATTTCTCCAGCAATTTAATGAGGACGCCGATCTCGTCCGGGAGCGGCGAATTGAAAGTCATGCGTTTGCCGCCGGCCGGATGATCGAACCCGAGCTTGAAGGCGTGCAGCGCCTGGCGGTTCAAGTTTTTTACCGCGGCTTTCACCTGTGGGTTAAATTTTTCCGAAACGCCCCTGCCCCTCCCGTAAAGCGCGTCGCCCACCAGCGGATATCCCATCTCGGTCAGGTGCACCCGGATCTGGTGGGTCCGTCCGGTGTGGAGCCGGCATTCGATGAGACTGAAATGCTTGAACCGTTTCACCACTTTCCATTCCGTGATCGCCAGCCGGCCCTTGCCCATGGCCGCGGTCATTTTGAGCCGGTGATGCGGGTTCCGGCCGATCATGGTCTCGATCCGGCCCGAATCGCCCGGCGGGTTGCCCCACACCAGCGCCCAATACGCCCGCTCGATGCTGTGCTCCTTGAACTGCTCGGAAAGGTTGCGGTGCGCAAGGTCGTTCTTGGCCGCGACCATTACGCCGCTGGTGAGCTTGTCCAGCCGGTGCACGATCCCCGGCTTGAGTTCGCCGCCGATCCCGCTCAGGTCCCGGCAATGATAAAGCAACGCATTGACCAGGGTGCCGCTGAACCTGCCCGGCGCCGGATGGGTCATCAGCCCCGCGGGCTTGTCAATCACGATCACATCCTTATCCTCGTATAAAACCTGAAGCGGGATCGCCTCGGCAACCGGCCGCGCCGGCGCCGGCGCCGGGATCACGATCTCGATCCGGTCGCCCGGTTTGATTTGCGCGGACGGTTTGGCCGGCTTTCCGTTCACCAAAACCATTCCCTGCTCGATCAGGGTTTTGATCCGGGTCCGGCTCTGGGACGCAAGCTTTTTGGCCAGAAAAGAGTCCAGCCTCGCCGATCCCTCTTCCGCCCCCGCCAGGATTTGAATGTTATTGCTCACCGCGCGCGGGTAAAATCTTTTGATAGATTTTGGTCAGGTCCAGGGCGTCGCGCAAAAGCTTCTGGCGGAAGCCGCGGCGCATCGCGGCCTGGATGTCCTTGACCTTGGGCAAGGCCGCCTGCCGGCCCAGCTCGATCACCCGGTCCGGGTCCAGAAAATCCGCCCAATGGATGTCCATCACCGCGGGCTGAATCAAAACCTCCGCCTCTTCCAACTGCATCTCCCGCAGCTTCTTCATCATGATCTGCGCGGTGCGGATGATCAGGTCCAGGCCCCGCTTGAACTGAAAGATTTCCTCGCTCCCCCGCGAGGTGTCAACCGCCACCACCACATTCGCCCCCAGCGCCAGCGCCGGCCGCACCGGCACCGAATTGGTCCAGCCCCCGTCCACCAGGATCTCAGTCCCCACGATCTGGGGCGGGAAAAAACCGGGAATGGCCGAACTGCTCATCACCGCCTGTCGCAGCGACCCTTTGGTCCAGATCACCTCTTCCCCCGAAATCACATCCAGGCTCACCGCGGCAAACGGTTTGGGCAATTCCTCGATCCGAATGTCCGGCAGCAACTCATTGATGATGTCCTCGAAAATGTCCCGCGCGATGATGCTCTCGCGATAGACCGAATAGCTATACATGATCCCCTTGCGAACCGACTGCGCCACCGACTCGAAAAATCCCTCCGGCTCCTCTTCCTTGCCCTCGCGCAGGACATCGAACCGCGCCCGCTTGAAAGCCTCGGTCGCCATGAATTCCTTCATCTTCTTCCGCAGCGCGCTCGCCGGCTCGTTCCGACAAAGGTAAAGCGCCCCGATCAGGGCGCCCATGCTGGTCCCGGCAATGACATCCGCCACGATCCCGGCCTCTTCCAGGACCTCCAAAACCCCGATCTGCGACAAGCCCCGGGCCGAGCCGCCCCCCAGGGCAATCCCCATTTTTACCTTCTGCATCTGCCATGAATATTAAGCCTTAGCTTGCGACTGTCAACTGCTTCTCAAGAGATGTGTTGCCGATATAATTCCATCAATCGTTTTATCAGCGCCATTGCTTTGAGGCTGCGAAAAGGTTTGCCGCCATAGCTCTTTACCGGCGCGATTTCCATGACCGAGTTGGTGAGCAACGCGCCCTCGGAATCGAACAGATCTTGCTCGCGAAATTCGCCTTGCCGAACCGTGATCCCTTGGGCTTGCGCAAGCTCGATCACCTTGGCCCGAGTAACCCCCGGAAGGACTGGCAGAGCCAGATTCGGGGTATGCAACTCGCCGTGCCTGACTAGAAAAATATTCGCCCGGCTCGATTCCAGCAAAATGCCGTCCTCACTGAAAAGCAGCGCGTCATCCGCGCCCTGCTTTTGGGCTTGCTCGAATGCGAGCAGATACGGCAAATAGCTCAAGGTCTTGTGCCGCGCGGTCGGCGAGTTTCTCGAAACGGAAAAACTCGAGCGGATCAGCTTAAACGGTCTTAACCGTTCCGCGGCCAGGGCTCTTGCCGTAATCAAAATGGTGGAGCCTCCGGCTCCTTCCCGGCTGATCGTGAGCCGCACCCTGCCCTCTTGGATCTTATTTGCTCTCAGCACTTCATGACACGCATCCGCAAGTTTCTTTTCGGAGAACGGAATGTTTATGCCCAGAAATTTCGCCGAACCGGCCAGCCTCTGCAAATGTTCCCGAACCAGAAAGATTCTGCCCCGATAACTCCGCATGGTCTCGAACAAGCCCGCTCCATAAAGGAACCCCGGATCCTGCGCGCTGATCCGCGCCTGTGCTTCCCGCAAAATCCGCCCATTCAGGAAAACTTTCATCGCCTTAATCCTCGATCCATTATAAAGCATTTAGCCCGAGCTTCTAAATCCGTGCAGCGGGACATTCTTGGTCTTCGTGCTGCAGACACTTTTGCTTGCCATCCGTAGTCCCGCCTTGAAGCGGGACGGAGGATGGTC
>CAIUDS010000479.1 GCA_903897985.1 uncultured delta proteobacterium | reverse complement strand
CGCTCAGCAGGTGCCGGGTCTCGTACTCGTTGAATTCAGGCGCCGGGACCGCGGCGGGGAAATTATTGGCCGCGGCCTGGAAGGACTCGCACACGCATTGAGCGCTTTTTTGCTGGCGGTCCAGGGTCCCGGCGTAGGAGGCGTCAATCTTGATTCCCCACTTGAGCCAGTATTCCCCGAGCAGGCGCATCTGCTGGCCTCCCATTTCGGAGAGCCGGTCATAGTTGGCCGAGCCGAAGGATGCCTGGCCGTGCCGGATTAAATATAGGGTGCTCATCTTGACTACTGCCCGATCCTTGTCCGCGCCGAAAACAGCGCGGGAATTTTTATGATTCTATTCAATGGCCGGAAAGATGTCAAAACTGTCCGCGCCCAAATTGTTTTAAGGGCGGGGGCTTATTATAATGAAGGTGTGGAGATCAAATGCAGCCAGTGCGGGGCCGCGATTGCAATCAGTCCGGAGAGCGGTTTTATCACCTGTCCCTATTGCGACAGCCGGCTTTACCTGGAGACCGGGCAGACGGTGGCGCATTCCTATCTCAAGCCCGCGCTCAAGCCCGAGCAGGTGCCGGGCGCCCTGGTTAACGGCCTGGCGGAACTCGAGCTCAACCGGCCGGTGAGCCTGACCGAGAGCGAGTTGGTGTTTGTGCCTTTCTGGGAGATTAAGTTAAAGGACGGCCGGCTGCGATTTCCGGCTTCGCAACTGGAGCTGGCCGAACTCGGGGATTTTTCCATCCCCGCGGGCGCCATGGTCCCCTATGACGCGGAGATCGAGCAGAAGGCCAAGGTGGAGATGCCGGAGGTGGGCCTGGACAAGATCATGCACCAGCCGGGCATCGTTAAAATCAAAGACTCGATCGAGAAAGCGGATCTGGTCCATGTTCCGTTTTACAAGGTGGTCTATAAATACGGGGACGAGAGCTACTCCGCGATGGTTGACGCGGGCGCGGGCAAACTTTACGCGGACAAGCTGCCGGTATCTTTGGGCCGGGAAAAGGACCGTTATTTTTTGATCCGGTTCGGGATTTTGAGCGCGGTTTTTTTGCTGGAAGCCTTTTTTGTCCGGGGCTTCTGGCTGCTGATGCTGGTGGCCGCGGCCACGGGCGCCACGGCTTGGTACCTGGTCGGGAAGGACATCGCAAAAAAGGGATATTGAGTTGGCGAAAATATATCATTTGAATTGTCCGAACTGCGGCGGTCTGATCTCCTCGGCCGGCGAGCGGGTGGTGGAGTGCAAATACTGTCACTCGCGGAGCCTGGCGCTGATCCCGGACTGGATGCCCCGGCATTATCTGGAGCCGCGGCTGGATTTTCAGCAGGCGCGCCGGGCCATGGTTAACCTGTTCCAAAGGGACGATGTCGAGGCCGGCCTGCTCTCGAGCGCGCGGTTCGAGTCCGCGGAACTTTTCTTCGCGCCTTTTTATCTCCTGCGCGCAAAACGGGTGGGAGTTTTCACCTCGTTTGCAAAGGGTCTCCAGCCGCAGTCCCTCGGCGAGGGCGTGATCCGCGGGAATGAAACCTATTCGCAATATATCCGCCGACAGCAGAGGCAGGAACGGCAATTGGAGCAGCAACAAACCGATTCACGGGTGATTATGGCGGATGTGGAGCGCAGTTTTCCCGCGGTGAATTTTGACGGCTGGGGCCTGGAGGAATTCGAGCCGGACAAGGTGATGGTGTCGGAGGGCGCGGAGCTGAAGCAGTATCGGCGGGAGGAAGTGGACCGGCTGGGCACGGTTCTGGAGCCGAAGGTTTCGGTGGCGGAGCGGGTGGAAATATTTTTCAAAACTCCGGAATTGGCCTTTGTGGAGAACCGCACGGAGTTGGTGGAGCAGCGGATGGACCTGATCTACTACCCGGTCTGGCGGGTGCGCTGGCGCTACCGCGGAAAAGCCTGCTCGACCACCATTGACGGCGTGACCGGAAAGATTCTTTACGCCCGGGCGCCGGCCAAGGAACGGGCGCGGGTGATCTGGCTGCTGGCGGTTTCCGCGGCCGTCGGGTTAAGCGTGGGCAAGCTGCTCAAGATCCCGTTTTTGCTGCTCTTTGCCACCGGCGTGGTCAGCATCTGGATCATCTTGTTATTTGCCACCGGCCTGCTGTTTTTTGTGGCCATGGGCTGGAACATGCTCCGCTACAGTTCCGAACTGGTCATTAGCGGGGAAAACGCCATGGTGGAATTCATCGGCCGTCCGGCGGAAACCGTTTTCGACAAAATGGCCAAGGGCTTAAGCGGTTTCGTCGGAGGAGCGATGCAACAGGCCGCCCGGGCCAGGAATTCCTCCAACTGGAATTGAAATGGCCATCGAAGTAATACCCTTGAAATGCCCGGACTGCTCGACCCCCTTAAGCGGGTTCGAGCGGGATGCCATCTTCTTCTGCCCTAATTGTCCGGCCGCGCGGGATTTTTCCGACCCGGCCAAAAAGCCGCTGCCGCTGAACTACGCCCGGGCCCGGGTCGTGCCGGATAAATACCAAATGATTTTTTACCTGCCCTTCTATCTTTTTTCAGTGGAACTGGATTTGTCATCGGAGGAGGCGCTCCAGGAGCGGGTGAACAAACTCGCCCGGGAACTGAACCGGGTCTATGTTTCAGGCTACCGGTTGATGCGCGAAAGCTATTTTGGAGACCTGGCGCTGCTATATACCGAAGCCAAGATCGAGCTGGAAGAGGATTCCAGCCTGGGCTCGGACCAGCGGCGGAAAATCGGCGCGGCCGGCCGGAGCCTGAAGGAGGCTGAGCCTTATCTAAAGCATTACCCGCTCCTAATCATTGACAAGCGGCAGGATATAACCGGGATGACGCTCCAGGTGGGAGCGACGCTCGAGCGGATCTGGGCGGTCCCCTTCTTTGACCTGGGCAAGCAGTTGCAGGACGGCATCCTGGGAAAGACTTTTTCCTCTTACGCCCTGGACGCCATTAATGAATTCCGCAAGGCGCATTACTGAAGGCGCCGGCGAATAATTTATTTGAATCGCTTCCCGCCGGAATCCATCTAAATAAAAGACGGCAATTGTAAGTTTAAGCGGCTGATGAAAGGTTTTGGGAGGTCTGGAATTTGTCATTCACCGAGGATTTGCAACTTCAACTTGCTAAGGATACACCACTCCCGTCAAATCGTCTTGTTGTCAAAAAGCAAAAAATATTTTTTTTGCT
>CAIUDS010000478.1 GCA_903897985.1 uncultured delta proteobacterium | reverse complement strand
GTTGGAGCCGTTTTTTTAAACACAAAGGCACAAAGAACGAGGGAATTTTTAAACGCGGATGGACGCGGATAATTGCTTCCCATCTGCGTTTATCTGACTTCGGCGAGCTCCCTTCGGGTCTGAGCCTCAGGGTCGAAGACAGTCGAGCCGCGTTAATTTGCGGTTCCATTTTGTTCGCGCGTCAGGATTCTGCAAATTTCCTTATGTGTAATGTGACGATCTGACCCCAAACAGACAGAAGCCGCTGTCATTCCCGCGAACGCGGGAATCCAGATTTCATTCATTTTGGATTCGCGGTCAAGCCAGGATTCGCGCAAGCTGGATGCCTGCGGGTTTTAAGAGCCTTTCCTGGGTTTCTTCGGCTCTTCCAATACGATCCGGGCAATTTTGCGGATCTTTCTCACTTCCTCGATGTCCCGGGTCCGAAGATAGAGGCAGAACTCCCGAAGCTCCTTGCACATTTCTTCAATTCCCTCATCCGGGGGATCATTGAAGTCGAAAAAATCTTTGACCTCCAGCTTGAACACCCCGGCCAGCTTCTCCAAGGTGGGAAAAGACGGCGCCCGTTGCCCCCGCTCCATCTGGCTGATGAAGTTCACCGATAGCTCCACCTCCTCCGCCAGCTTCTCCTGACTCCAGCCCGCGCCCTCCCTCAGAGCCGCAATCCTTTGCCCCAAAGGCCGCATCATAACCATGTCCCGATCCCCCTCTATATGGCTCGCCTTTCTCGATTCTACCCCGTTTATATCACCAATCCATCCCCATTGCAACATACTATAGGTGTTTTTTTTTTTTGATTATTGTTACTTGTAGTATCTAGACGGGGTTGGCCGGAAAGGATACAATTTTTGCATAATGGAAAGAGTGTTCATTTCTCGAACGAAAACCTAATGAAAATAGGGAGGGGAAAAATGAGTTCCAAGCAAAAAAATGGATTGGGTGGAATCGTAATCGTTCTTTTAATGGCCGCAATTTTTCTGGTTTATCAGAGTCAAACCATCGCCGGCGGAGCCAAGGTTCAAATGGTGGCTCAAGCCGACAAAGCATTATCCGATGCCCAAAATCTCGCCGGCAAAATTGAACTTGAAGACCTCCGGACCGAAACATCGAAGACTTACGATAATGGGGACGGTACCAGAAGCACCAAAATTTCTCAAGGCTCGCTCCATTTTAAAGACCCGCTGACCAAGAAATGGGACGATATCAGCACGAACATAAGGAAAGGAGAAACTCTTTCTTTCGGCTCCTGGAAAAAGATGCTCAATTCCGAGCTTTTAGATGAAAATGACACGGAAACCTATGCTTTCTCGAACGAAGAAAATTCCTTGCGCTCCTATTTCAAAACCAACTCCACAGATGGGAATATGATGAGAGTAGAGGTTGGAGATAGCGATTACATCATCTGGCAGCCCACGGCCATGAAATGGGTCAATGAAAATGGTGAGGAAGAGCTGATTGACAGCATCAAAGACACGCCCGCTTTTGAGCAGGCAAATAAGATCATTTACAAAGGTATTTTCCATAATGTGGATGAAGAATTTGTCGTCCAGGCCGGTAAAGTAAAAGACAATATCATCCTCAATTCAGCGCCCTCGTTTCCCAACATAACCGGCGAAAATGTCAGTCTAGTTATTGAAGGCGAACTTCAACTGGCTCCCGGGGTGATGCTATTTGTAGATGGACAAGTTAAGGAATCCGATTTTGAAACATTTTCCGAAATATATTTGGTAAATTCTACAGGAGCAAATATTGCCGTAATCAATGCTCCGTATTTCTATGATGCTACTGGGAATAGGTCGAAGGCTATAACTTATCAAATTGCATACAAATCGGCACTAGATATTTATTTAAAAATAATAATTGCAAGACAGGCTTTATTAAATATGCCAATATACCCAATAAGCATAGACCCAACAATAACTCGAGAAGATTTTTATGATAGCTATATTTCATCTGCTTGCCCATCTACGAACTTCGGCTATGAAGCATATTATTATGTTGGATATAATGACAATCCCGTCCACACTTGTGCAACATTTTATAGGGGAACGATGAATTCAGTTATTGGCGGCTTTAGTAGTTATAGCTATGGAAGCGAGATATTTGTATCAGGGTACCTATATATGTATGTTAATAGTAGTGAATCTCAAGGCAATACAGAATCCATCTGCGTATATTTAACCGCATATGATTGGAGCGAAAGTGGGGTTACATACAATAATCCCTTTTATTATTATGGTTCGCCTTCTAGCTGTGCCTCAGTAAGTCATTCTTCCCATTGGCAGAGTTGGAATGTGGGAACACTATTAACAGACACAAATTTCAGATGGAATCGCGGATTTGCTATAATGACAAACCAAACAAGCGGAGATAATTGGACAGGTTTTGAATCCTATGATAATTCCGGTTCGGGGGCTCCATATTTATATATAACAACTTGGCAGTGTGCCCCAAACTCAACCTGTTGTGATGGCAGCGGCAATTACAGATCCAACGGATATACTTGCAGTGATAGTAATTCTTGTACGATTGGCGATTACTGCAACGGATCAGGCAGTTGCATTCCGGGCTCTTATCAATGCACACCGGGTTCAACTTGCTGTAGTGCTAGTGGGTGCTATTTATCATCTTCGAATACTTGCGGTACCAAAGATTGTGATTATTTAGATTCAACATGCCGTAATTACAATGATGTAACTAGATATTGTAATGGATCGGGATCTTGCGGTGACCCTGCCTGTAGTTCATATAGCAATTCATCATCATCAACATATTGCGGGACAAAAGATTGCGATACATTGGATACATCGTGCAGAAATTATAATGATGTCAGTAAATATTGTGATGGATCGGGAAATTGTGGAGACCCGGCTTGCAATTCTTACACTAATTATTCTCAAGGAACCGATTGTTCGGGCAACTGCTCGGTTTGTGATGGTTCTGGCAATTGCTCCAGCTATCCGACTGACGACTCTGCTTGCGGAACCATTGACTGCGATGGCCTGGATACTAGCTGTAGGAATTATAATGATCTAACTTCCAATCGGTGCGAAGGATTCGGGGATTGCAAGGATGCCAACACAGGCGATTGCAGCAGCTACACCGATTATTCTTCTTCAACTTCATGCGGAACCAAGGATTGCGATTATTTGGATAACACTTGCACGAATTATGCTGATGTAACCAAATATTGCAATGGATCGGGCAGTTGCGGAGACCCCTCATGTAGCAGTTATACATACGCTCCTTCTTCAACCGATTGCGGAACTTGCCAGACCTGTAATGGTTCAGGATCCTGCTCTTCTACACCATCAGATGATTCAGATTGCGGAATCATTGATTGCGATGGCTTGGATACTACCTGCGCCAATTACAATGATTTGAGCTCAAACAGGTGCGAGGGATTCAATAATTGCAAAGACGCCAATACCGGCGACTGTACCAATTACACGCCAGCGTCAACAGGAACCAATTGCGGCTTATGCGCGGCGTGTAATGGATCTGGGGCGTGTTCCAATACCCCGGCTGATGATAGCAACTGCGGAACCATTGATTGCGATGGCTTAGATAGCGTCTGTGGCAATTATACTGACCTAACCTCAAATAGATGCGAAGGGTTAGGCGATTGCAAAGATGCCAATAGCAATGATTGCACGATTTATAGCCCGGCACCGTCTGGAACTAATTGCGGCCTTTGCTCGGCCTGCAATGGCTCAGGAAATTGTTCCAGCGTGCCCGCTGATGATGTCAACTGCGGAACCATTGATTGCGATGGCTTAGATTCAACATGCCGCAATTATAATGATTTGGCTTCCAACCGATGCGAGGGCTTAGGCGATTGCAAAGATGACAATAGTGGTGATTGCACGAGCTTTAATAATGCTTCATCAGGAACCGATTGTGGCCTATGCTCAACATGTAACGGCTCGGGCGCTTGCTCCAGCGTGCCGGCTGATGATGACGGTTGTGGAATAATTGACTGCGATGGCTTGGATCAAACTTGCAGGGATTATTCAGACCTTGCTTCTAGCAGGTGTGCAGGACTAAATGATTGTAAAGACGCCAATAGCGGCGATTGCAGCGTTTATACTAATGCTTTGGAGTTCACTTCTTGCGGAGTTGCTGGAGAACAATGTATGGATGGCGGATGCATAAGCACCTGCGCTTATAAAATTACCAAACCCAATGGCGGCAATAGGTGGAAGGCAGATCGAAGGTATAAAATCACCTGGGCAAAGTATGGTCCACTCTGCGGGGATTCCACCACTTATGTCAAGCTACAATATTCCACCAATGGCGGAAAGAAGTGGAGGAAAATCAAGAAGATGACCCTGAACGATGGGGTCCAGAGATGGAAGGTGCCGGATCGAGCCACCAGAAAGGCATTGGTCAAAGTGACCGATTATGACACTCCGGCATATTTTGATGTCAGCGATAGAAAATTCAAAATTCTTTCCTCATCCGAAAGTGTATCCTATTCAAGCGCTCTGGTGGAGGTTGGCTCGGAAGAAGCAGAACAAGCTTCTGAACTGATCGCAGATGCGCCAGATGGAGAAGATTTATCACCGGAACAACTTGCCGCGGAGGACGAGGATGAAGGAGAAAGCAGATTCGGCTGCATGGTAACTAGCGGGAAAATGGATTCCGGGGAGATCGGGTCATTGGCAGCGTTTTATGGCTTGCCGCTGGTGGTGGCGATTTATTTGAAGCGAAGGAGCAGAAGCAAAAAGTGTAAAGGGTAAATTGTAAATTAGGATGAACCGCGGATGGACGCAGATAGACGCAGATGGGCGCTACGCGATTCCAGATCACAGATTTCAAATTTCATAGAATTTATCTGCGTTCATCGGCGTTTATCTGCGGTTCCACGGAGTTCCGCGTTCCGGGTTCCTGGTTCCGTGTTTAAAACCCCAGAAAATTCTCTGCGGCCTCGGCGTCTCCGCGGTAAAGATTGGAAATTCCCGAATTCCGAACCCCCAACTCCGAATCCCGAATTATTCGCGTTCATCGGCGTTTATCTGCGGTTCCATTGAGTTCCTGGTTCCGGGTTCCGCGTTTAAAACCCCAGAAAATTCTCTGCGTCCTCTGCGTCTTTGCGGTGAAGATTGATTTGTTCGCAGTCCCGCCTTAAAGCGGGATGGCCGCGCCCCAAGAATTCTTTGCGTTCTTGCCTACTCCGCCGTAGTAGCTACGGCTACGAAGGCTGGATGCGTTTTTTGCGGTGCAGATTTATTCGTTCGCCGACCCTCCTCAGCCAAGGCTCCGACGGGGCTTGCTTTTGGGAGAATTCGGAAGCAGAATAAGCTCGTTTCGAGAAGTTCCGAAGAGGTGAAAAGTGGGAGAGGTAAAGATATCCAAGGTTATGACCGCGCGGGAAGCCGTGGAAAAATTTGTGCCGGACGGGTGTTCGATTTCCATCGCCAACTTCCTCCACTCGACCCCGTTCGCGCTGATCCACGAGATTATCCGGCAGCAAAAGAAAAACCTTCTGGTCTGGAGCCAGAGCGGGATCGAGGAGTTGGACCTGTTGATCGGCGCGGGCTGTACCCACCAGATCATCACGGCTTATAACTTCCGCGCGGGCGGCGAATGGGCGAGCGGCGAATTCGACCGGGCGCTGCGCGATGGCCGGCTCGAGCTCGAAGACCTGAGCAATTTCGCGGTTTTGGCCATGCTCTGGGCCGGGGCCATGGGCTACAATTTCATCCCGGTTTTGAAAGGGATCAAGGAGACGGACATTTTCAAGATCTCGACTATCCTGGGCAGCGAGAAGTTCAAGGTGGTGAAGGACCCGTTCAGCGGGGAGGACACGGTGGTGGTCAAGGGAGTGAACCCGGAGGTTGGGATCATCCATGTCCAGCGCTGCGACCGGGAGGGGAACGCGCAGTATTGGGGCAGCATCGGCAACAGCAAGTGGGCGTCTTTGGCGTGCAAGAAGATCATCGTGAGCGCGGAGCAGATCGTTGACCACGAGGTGGTCCAGTTCAGCCCGCATTTGACCTTGATCCCGGGCTTCCGGGTGGACGCGGTGGTGGAGGAACCGTGGGGCGCGCATCCCGCGGAGGTGCTGGGGTCGTATAACACGGACTTCAGCTTCCGGGCGATGTTTTTCATGCACAACCTCACGAAGGAAAGCATGCAAACCTTTTTAAAGGAATGGATTTACGACCGGATGGACCGGAATGAATATATCGCGCACTATGTTGAGAAGTTCGGGCAGGACCCGTTAAGCCGGTTGCGGGCGCGGACGCATCCGAGTTATCCCGCGGATTTGGGCTCATCGTCCCTGATGGTTTGGGACGAGAATGGCTATTCGGACACGCTGGCGCTGACGCGGAAGGAGTTTGACTCGGTGCTGGAGAAACAAGGGGAGGTTGTGGAATGGGAAATCGAAGAAAAATAAGGTTCACGCTCTCGGAGTTGATGATCTATAACGCGGCGCTCGAGATCAAAGACGGCGACAAGGTGGTGATGGGTCAGGGCATCCCGATCGTGGCCTGCTCGCTGGCCAAGGCTTTCCACGCCCCGGCCGCGGTGCTCATTACCGAGGCCGGGCTGGTGGATGTGGCCCCTTATCGCTCGCCCATCCATATCGCGGACCCGACCTGCACCCGCGGCTATTCCTATTCCTGCGACCTCATGGATATTTTCACCACCATCCTGAACCGCGGGTTCGTGGACCTCTGTTTCCTCGGCGTCGGACAGATTGACAAGTTCGGCAACATGAACTCCACCGCCATCGGCGACTACCGCAAACCCAAAATGCGCATGATGGGCGCGGGCGGCGCGCCGGACTTCGGGCTTTACGCGAAGCGCGTGGTGCTCACCATGCGGGGCGGCAAGTTCGTGAACAAACTGGATTATTTCACCACGCCCGGTTGGCTCGAGGGCGGCGATTCCAAAAAACGCGCGGGCCTGCCGGACACCGGGCCGGCGGTCCTGATCAGCGCCAAGGCCGTGTTCCATTTCCCCGCGCCCGAGCGCGAACTGACGCTGGTGTCGCTGCACCCGGGGGTGAAGCTGGAGGATGTGGCGAAGGATGTGCCGTGGAAATTGAAAGTCGCGCCGGAGCTGAAGACCACGCCGCCGCCCACGCCGGAGGTGATCGCCTATGTCCGGAATTTTGATCCGACCCTGACCGCGGGGAGGAAACTGTCGCTCTCGCTGGCGATCTCGGCCACGGTCAAGAAGCAGGCCCTGAAGCAGAAAGCGCAGGCCGCGCGCCAGGCGCAGAAATGAAGCGACCGTTGAAAGCCGCGCTGGTCAGCGGCCTGGTCTGTCCGGGTTTCGGGCAGATCATGAACCGCGAGCGCGCCAAAGGCACCGCGGTGATCGTCGCGGTGGTCGGGCTGCTGTTCTGGATGATGGTCAGGATTTTCGCGCTCACCTATCACACCATGATGCCGGAGGGGGCGGCGGTGGACGCGGGCGCGTTCAACCTGGACCCGAAAGCGCTCGCGCATCTGCACAACCAGGCCTGGGCGCAGAACTGGTGGCTGCTCCTGGTGGTCATGGCGGTCTGGATTTACGCGACGGTGGATGCCTACCTGGTCGCGGCCCGGCAAGAAAAGTCTAACACGGAGTTGATCAGCAAATAGTAATTAAGAAGCATTTCCCCTCCCTTGAGAGACGGTCGAAAAATGGCTCCAGCGCCCCTTTCTGTCATTCCCGGCTTGACCGGGAATCCAGTATTATCAATACTCTGGATTCCCGCCCCCGATCTGGTCGAGGGCATGCTTTCGCGGGAATGACTGTGCCCATCCGGGATTTTCGACAGCCTCCCATGGTGAGGGAGCCATTTTTCAATACCCTACGGTTTTGAAGCCGCGAGCGTGAAATATTCGTAGTCGAAGTTCAGGCTCATCTCCAGTTTGGGGATGAAGGATATGAAGTATTTCTGCGAGGTTTCCTCGTCAATGGCGAGCATTTTCATTTTCTTGACCTTGCGCACATCCACCTTCACCGTCGCGGGCAGCGGGTTGGTTTTGCTGAGCAGGTGATAGACCGGGTAGAGCGCCCGGGGCACATTGACATAATATAATTTCTGCGCGGTGCTTTGCGCGAAAGCGAGGTCCGCGGCCTTGGACCCGGCGACATGGTCGGGATGTCCGTAGATGCCCTCGGGCCCATAACCGATGATGACCTCGGCATGCGTGTCGTTAATCACTTTCAGGATTTTATTCGCCAGTTCCTCGCGCGGGAGGGCTCCCAGCCCTTGGTCGTGGATGGTCCATTGAATGTAGCTGTCCGCGCCGACCACCTCCGCCACCTTGCCCATCTCCTTGATCCGGATCGCGGCCATTTTCTCGGGGCTGATCCCGAGCACATCCTTGGACGGGGACAGGTCGCCCAGCGTCATGACCAGAAAATGCACGCGCACGGCCGGGTCCTGCTTCATCTTGAGCAAAGTGCCGTCGCAATACATTTCGTCATCCTCATGCGGGAACACCACGAGCACATCACTCTTTCCGTCCGGCCCGGGTTTAATTCCCTGGAGGAGGTCTCCGGTGGGGATCCCGGCGGCGTGGGCCCGCAAAGAGGACAGGCTTAAAAGCATGAGGATAAAAATTACCCGGCTCAATCTTTTCAACCGATCCTCCTGGTCTTACTTGACGCAATATTGGGCCGGCTGCGAACAGGGCCGGCCGTGGACATAGTCGTGGAGCGCGCGGACCTGCGGTTGCAGGACGGCGTCGAAGGCGGCCATGGCCACGCCGAGGTGGTCCATCACCTTGATGGCCTCGTCCGGTTCGAGGTCCTGGTATTTCATCTGATAGTAGGCGGCGAGGCGGCCGGTGCGGTGGGAGCCGGTGGTGCAGCGGAACAGGATGCCCACATTTTCGCTCTTGGACTGCTCGACCTGCTCGTCGAAGAATTTGAGGAATTCCTTGGTCACTGGTGTGGCCGGGTCCTGCTTCTCGGAATAGATGATTTCAATGTTCGGGCAGATGCCGGCTTTCTGATAAGCCCGCTCGTTGTCCGTCGCGGTGCCGGCCATGTCAATCACATGCTGGATATGGTAATCCCGGCACCACTTGGCAAAGGTCTCCTTCGAGGGCGACCCGCTCCGGTAAACGCGGAAGGCCATGGTGTCGCCGTCGCTCAAGGGCGGGCCGTCAATTTGGTGGAGGTTGTTGTTTTCGGTGGTCCAGCCGGGCCCGTTCAACAATTCCGGCTGCACGCTTGGCTTGTTGGATGCGCAGGAGAGCATCAAACAGACGCCTGCCGCCAATAAGAACGCAAAATACCCGGTCTTGATTTTCATAAGACCAAACCTCCCATAAAATCCTGACGGCCTGCAAATCTACGGGAATGCCGCGCGGATCCCATCCGGCGGTTCCCAGACCATTATAATAACACTTTATGGGGAATCGTCATCTATTCCGCGGATCCCCGGTTATGAACCAGTCGCCAAGGCCAGGGCAGGTATTTAGCCGGATTTGCGAACTCGTAGCGTCACCCCTTGCGGGTGACCCGTCAGGCATAAAGCCTGACGCTACAACGGATCGGATTTGCAATGGCCTTCTGCTTAACCGGGGATCAGGGTCTATTCCGCGGACTTGTGTTCGCGGATTTTGCCTTCCCTCTTCAGGCGGAAGTAATGGCGCCACAACAAAAGCGATTTGACAGGGAAGGAGTATCTTGAGCGCGGAGAGAGCAAGTGATTGAATCTTAAAGTATCGCGCGTAAACGCACTCGCACATTCAAGGCGCTCGCGCGAGGCTGAATGGATGTGATAAAATAAGAGAGGAAGGCATAAATGACAGATCCTGGGAATGATGAACGGCGCGGGAGCAACGCGGTCAGGCCGGCGGTGGGCCTGAAGAAGAAAATAATATTTTCGAGCGTGGCGGTACTGGCGGCGCTGGCGCTCGTTTATGGCGGGTTCCTGTTTTGGCGCGCTTTCTCGGCATATCACTACCTCAAGAGCGGCCGGCCCGGTTGGCAAGGCCAGGTTTTCAAGGCGGACCCGGCGCTCGGGTTCGCGCCCCTCGGCCGGAGCCAAGCCGCGCAGATCGGCCCGGGCTTCAAAACCCCGGTAAAGTTCGATGCGCAAGGCTTCCGCATTGCGGCCGGGGAGGACGCGGATAGGCAGTTTAGACGGCCGCTGGTGCTGGCGCTCGGATGTTCCTATACCTTCGGCCACGGCGTCCCCGCGGAAAAAACTTTTTCCTATCTGGTGGCGGAGCATTGGAACGGCTCCGAGCTCAACGCCGGGCTGCCCACTTACGGGTTGGCGCAGATGATCTTGCTGGCGCAAAAGCTGATCCCGCAGTATCGTCCGGAATATGTCCTGGTCCAATATTCGACCTGGCTCGCGGGCCGGGGCATCTGGCCCATGGGCATATCCTATCCCGGCAAATTGCCGTCACCTTATTTCACCGAATCGGCCGGCAAGTTGGTCGTGCAGCCGCCGTTGTTCCGCCCGAAAATCTTCGAGCTGCCCATTTCCCAATACCGCGAAACGCCGGCAAGTTTTCTTGACGCCTTGTCCTTTCTCAAGAACGCGGGCCTGCCCCTGCTTTTGCACGACGATTGCCATGTCGCGGTAATGGAAGCAAAGCTTCTTTCCGGGACGGTCCCGAAGCCGGTCCCGGCGGAGCGGAGGCAGGATGTGATTGAGACGGTTTATGGCCGGATCGGGGAATTGTGCGCGCAAAATGGCAGCCGGATGGTGGTGGTGATATTGCATGACCCGGAGGCCGATGATCCTTATTTAAAGCCGCCCACGCTCAAGGGCGCGTTGATGGTGAACCCCGACCCGGCCTTGCGGCAAAGCCTGAAGGACCAGAGCGCTGACTCATACTACCGAACTTACGCTCTGGTTGTGGGCGCGCCCCCGGAGCAAACCGACCGGCATCCCAATGAACTCGCCAACCGGATCATTGCCGACCAGATCATCCGGGCGATCGAAAACTAAAACGCGGGCTGATTATGATTGGTATTCCTTGATCAGTTTGTCTTCCTGCTCCAGCAGCCGGCCGCGCAGCTCGTTCAGCTTCTTCTGATAGCCGGCATCGTTAGCCAGGTTCCGCATCTCCAGCGGATCATCCTTCAAATTGTAAAGCTCATGTTCGCCGCCGTCCTTGCCCGGCATGAAATAGAACGCGTATTTCCATTCCCGGTCGCGCAGGGCGCGGATATGGGAGGGATGTTCATAAATCGCGGTCTGGTCCGGGTCCTTGCCGATGGTGACCGCGGCCTCCCAATCCACATGGTAGATGACATCCTCCCGCACCGTGGCGGAGCCGGGGTCCTTCAGGATGGGCGAAAGGTCTTTGCCCGCGAGATAGCTGCAACAGGAAACGCCCGCGAGCGCGAGCAGCGTGGGCATGACATCGAGGTTGCTCGCGAGCGCGTCGGTGTTCACCCCCGCGGGGATTCTGCCCGGCCAGGAAACGATCAACGGCACCTTCATGACTTCCTCGTAGGCGAAGTTGCCCTTGGTCCGCAGCCGATGCGACCCGGCCATCTCGCCATGGTCCGAGGTGAACACCACGATGGTGTTGTCCTTCTGCCCGGATTTTTCCAGCGCGTCCAGCACCCTTCCGATCTGCCGGTCAACCATCTCTTCGCAGTCCGCGTAATAGTCCAGGTATCTGCGCCAGGCATCGCCGTCTTCCACATCAATCTGACCGCCGATTTTGGCCCAGCGCTTCTGGTATTCCAGTTGCACGCCCGGCTTTCCGGAAAGGTCGTCCGTGAAATTGGCGGGCGGCTCGGGGGTGCGGATGGCCCGGAGCCGCTCGAGCGGGTAGTAGCGCGGGAAGGCGCAGATGTCGTGGGGGTTGATGAGGTTGCAAACGAGGAACCACGGTTGTTTATGATGAACGGGGTTGGCGAGCCACTCGACGGCCTGGCCGGCATAGACCGGGTCCATCAACTGGCCGTTGTAAGGCGGCCCGCCGAACGGCGCCTCGGGCGGCTTCCAGCCCTCCCAGCCGTAATCGCTCAGCGGATCTTTTTTGTTGCGGTCGGCCTTGCGGGTGAGGTGCCACTTGCCGCGGTAGGGCGTGCGATAGCCGGCTTTCGAAAAAACATGCCCGAGCGTCGGGATCTTCGGGTCCAGACTCGGCTGCAGTTTCCCCTCCACGAAATCGCAGTTCGTGAACATCTTGTTCTGGGTGGTGCTGGTGCCGGTGAACAGACAGGCCCGCGAGGGCGAGCACGGCACCGCGCTGGTGAAATGGTTTCTGAAGCTGACCCCGCTTTGCGCAATCCGGCCGATGTTTTTCGGCCAGCTGATCCGGGTCCAGACTGGATAGCGCATCTGGTCAACCTCGATCAGAAGGATATTCGGCCGCGCCTCCGCGCCCCTTGCCAAGCCGGTCCCCAGGACCAAGCCCGCCCCGGCCACCCCCGCGTTCCGGATAAATTCCCTTCGCTTCATTTTGCATCCTCCATCGGATTCTTTTGCGCGCAGGGCGTGCCCACCATGCACAGCCCGCAGGAATAGATCGCCACCTTGTTTCCGAAAATATTGCGCGGAATGCTTTTCATCACATACTTCGAGCAGGCTTCCTTGTCATGACCATGTTCCGTGATCGCCCCGATCGGGCAGCGCTTGGCGCAGACCATGCAGTTGCCCAGCCGGTGCTGGCGGCAGTTGTGCCGGTAATGCGGAAGTCGTTCCCGATTGGACTTGACCGGCATGGCCGCCACCACGGAACCGCACCGGTGCGCGCATCCTTTTTCCGTGATAAAGGCGTCATGCATGCCGAAGCCGCCCAGCCCCGCGGCGAACGCGACATGCCGGTGCGACCAGGGCGAGCCCCAGCCGATTTTGGGGAAATGCCGCTTGCGGAAGTCGGGCATGAAATCCCCGGCCGCGGCCAAAATGCCCATGCCGGAAAGTTCCGCGATCAGCTGCTGCATCATCTTCCTCATGCAGATCTCGCCGAACAATCGCGTCTGCGCCCAGCGCGCCGAGCTATGAATTTTTTCCGCAGCCGTGTCCGTCACGGTCGCGTCGCTTAACGGCAGCACAAAAGAAACCACGCCGATTTCATTCGCCGCCGGCGCCTTCACGCCCTGCTCTTTCGCGGCCCAGGCCATGACCTCCGCGGGCGTATGATGAAACGGTCCGATGAGTTCCTTGTATGTTTCCAGCAGCGGGGCGTCGCCCCGGACAAAGCCGATCAGCGGCGCCTGGTAAATCGGTTCGCCCGCGTATGGCGGTTCGAGGCGATTGGCAGGATCGTGGGCGATGAAATTCCCGAGAAAAGTTTCCAGCCAGGTCTGGTCCAAAGCCTCGGCCCGATCCTTCCGGAGCGGGGGCAGCTTGGGCGAGCCCCGGCCGAGCGTCTCCGAGATCATGGTGTTCCAGCCCCGCTTGTCGAACAGCGCAAACCGGGGCGGCCGGGCCGCAACCATACTAAGGGCTCCTGCTTTCATGAAACTTCTCCGTGAAATCTTATTATGCACGATCAAACTTTGATTTCCATCCCGTCCCGGCCCACGATAATCGGTCCCTTGAAAATCCCGCTCATGCCCGCGCAGAACATCGCCTCCATCGCCGCGTTTTCCGGCAGGCTGGGCGCCCCAGATGCGTGAGCACGAGTTTCTTAACCCCGGCGTCCCGCGCGATCTCGGCCAGCTCCTCGGTCGAGGTATGATATTGCAGCATCTCCGCCGCCATCTGCCGCATGCGCTCATCCATGGCCTTGCCGGCTTTGGCGCCCATTTCGGTCATCTGCCGGCTGACCGCCTCGTGCACGAGCAGGTCCGCGTTCTTGGCCATCTCAATCATGGCTGGAGTCTTTTTGGTGTCGCCGGAAATGACCAGCGCCTGTCCCTTGAATTCAAACTTGTAGGCCATGGCCGGTTTGACTGGAGTATGGTTCACCTCGAACATGGTCACCTTGAGCCCGTTATTTTCATAAACCACCCCGGGCCCGGATTCCTTTACCTCCGCCTTCATGCCGGCCTCGTTCCATTTGTCGCCATGATGGGCCTTGCGATATTGGTTGTCCAGTTCATACGCGCTCATCAATCCGGAAAGCACCTGCCTCGCCCCGGCCGGGCCGGTCACGGCCATGGGCTTCGAAGCTCCCCAAATGGTCCGCGTGACCATGAACTCCGCAAACTCGCCAAAATGGTCCGAGTGATAATGCGTGAAGAAAACCCCGTCCACATCCCTGAGCCCGGTGTCGGCAAAGCGGTTGAGGAACCCGCGGCCGGTATCAACCAGGAAAGCCCGGTCACCCGCGATCACCAGAGTGGACGCGCAGGCGCGGTCCGGATTGGGCAGCGGCGTGCCGGTCCCGAGCAGGATCACGGACAACCCGGCCGAGGGATCCATCTTTTTGCCTTCACCGGTTTTTCCCGCGCCCAGTTTTCCCAGCGGGCCTGCGGCCGCCTTTCCAGGTTTCAAAAGGTTTCCCGCCAAAACCGTTCCCGCGCCCAGGGCCGTGGCTTTGAACAAATTCCTCCGGTTAAATTTGAAGCTCTTGGTTTCGGGATTTTGGTCCATCTTTCACTCCTTTCCCAATTTTTGTACTGCCGATAGGTTCCTTACTATTTCAAAATCTCCCGAGGAATCGGCGCCATTTCTTTTTGTTCGGCCTCTTGCAGGCGGTCGGCCAGGTCTTTGCGGAGCGGAGCGTAGCCCGGGTCATGAGCCAGGTTTCTCAGTTCGAGCGGGTCGTTCTTGAGGTCATAGAGTTCGAATTCGCTTTCGCAGCCCTCATCAAAATACCTCGCGAACTTGTAGCGGCCGTCATGGATGGCTCGGAGCGAGGCGGGCACCCCCTGGACCTTGATCCCGAGCCGGGGTCCCAGCTTTGCGATCAAGGACTGCGCGCCGCGGCTGGCGCTTTGCAGGTTCATGCCCATGGCCATGAGGACATGGTCGTGCACACTTGTGTGTTCAGGGTTATTGATGGCCGGGACCAGGCTCTTGCCCGCGAGATAACTCGTGCCAGCGCGGATACCGGCGAGATCGAACAGGGTGGGCATGACATCCGGGTTCTGCCCGAGCGCCGCGGTCTTGCTCCCGGCCCGGATTTTTCCGGGCCAGCGGATCACCAGCGGGATATTGTTGTTCTCCTGGTAAATGAACGGGCCCTTGGCCTGGAGCCGGTGCGAGCCGCACATGTCGCCATGGTCGCTCGTAAAAACTACGATGGTATTATCGGATAGTCCAAGGCGGTCAAGGACCGCGAGCAGGCGCGAAATCTGGCGGTCAACCATCCGGGTCAGGTGGTAATAAAAGTCCAGATAATGCAGCCAGCCTGCCTTTGGCAGGTCCCGTCGGCAACCCATTAATTTACCATAGCCGTATTGATAAAGCGTCTGGATGCGCGGCTTGGTCTTCAGGTTGTCCTCGAAATTGTCCGGCAGGTTCTCGAACATGTCCGGCACCAGGGCCGGCGGAATATCCAGCCGCGGGTAGTAGCAGATGTCATGCGGGTTCACCATCGAGCAGGTCAGATAGAACGGGCCTTTGCGGCCGTTGCGAAGGAGCCAGCCGATGGCCTCGTTCGCGAACATGCGGTCATGGAGCGTGCCGTCATAGGGTGTGCCATGATGGTCGGGCGGGACCCAGTCCGTGAACCCATAGGCGTCCAGCTTCGCGCTCACGGTCTCCTTCATCCCGGTCAGGTGCCATTTGCCGAAATAAGGCGTGCGGTAGCCGGCTTGATGAAACCCCTGGGCCAAGTTCGGTATTTTCGGATCGAGGTCCTGTTCCATGCCGAAATTGACATTGGACTGGATCCCGTGCTGGGTGATGTGCAGGCCGGTGAACAAACAGGCCCGGCTCGGCGAGCACGGCACCGCGGAGGTGAAAAAGTTGGTGAACTCGAGACCCTCCCGGCACAGCCGCTCGTAGCCCGGCAACTTTGCGTGCTCGGGGAACCAGCGCCGCTGCCGCCACTGGTCAACCAGGATCATCAAAACATTGGGCCGCGACTCGCCCGCGAAAAGATTTTTCCCGGAGAGCGCCAGCGCCCCGCCGGCCAGAGCGCCTTCTTGGAGGAACTGCCGTCTTTTCATTTTGCGCCTCCCACAAATATGGTTACGATTTTAGCGGCGACAAATTTGGTGGGCCCTGAATCCGCGCTCCGCGCGCAAGCCTCTTCCCTTATTATAAACCCGCTTTCTATTCTACTGTAGTGTATCATAATTGTGGCGCAGGCTTCCAGCCTGCTAAGCGCTTGAAAATGCAGGCAAGATGCCTGCGCCACAATAGCTGATATTTCTGATACGCTACACTACCATTTCTGGTCAAACCATTCATAAAGCCCAAAGAGGTCGCGGATGGCAATGGTCCGGCCGTCATCCAGCCGGACCGCGCCCGAATAGGTCCCGAGCGCGGGATTGCCGATGGAATGAAGAGAGCCGATTTTCAAATTCGAGTAGCGCACATTTTCCGGCGAAAATTTGAGCTCGATTCTCCCGTCCTCGCTCCAGATCCGCCACTCCGACATCAGGTTTTCCTGCGGAACCTGACAGCGCGTTTGCCCGATCTTGTGCACGCGGCCGTCGTAGAAAATCGCGTTTTCATTGGTCTGGGCCGGGCTGTTGCCGTGGCCGAGATTAAAGCCGATCGGTTTTCCCTGCTCATCCCGGCCCGAGCTTACCGCCCAGTACCAGAAGATTTTATTGGGCGGAAAGCCCCGGCTGAAATCGAGCATGCCGAAGGAATTTTCCGGCTCGAGGGAAAAGTTTTTCCCGGCCAGCTTGAGCTCGCCCTGAGCGGTCATGCAGGCGATCTTGACATCATAATGCATGCGGCGCGGGTTGGTGAGATGGGTGGCGCAGATCATTTCCGCGGAGGCGGGAAGCTCAAGCATGATATCCGCGTCCAGGCCTTCTCCGGCGAACTTGGGCCAGGCAATCTTTATTCGCCGCCGCTCTCCAATCACCTCAAAACTCATTTGCGCCGAGCCGCTCTTGAATTGCGTGAGCCCCGTGGTGCTGTCCCGCATCATCTTCAACTCCGGCCGGGGAGGGAGCAGGCTGAAACCTTCAAATACTTTTTTCGAGGCCCGGTCATATACCAGACCGCTCGCGAATGCGGCATATCCGATCCAGGAGATGAGGAAGCTGAGGTAGTGCGACGGAGTGATCAAATGATACATGTCCCATTTCTTCATCCGGAAGCGCTGGAAATAGGGCGCGGAATAGAAGCGCGCGTCCTCGAAGTTTAGCTCCAGATAGGGCCTCCGCGACCAGGAGCAAAAAGCGGTTCCGTCCGGATGGATCAACTTGCCCGGCGCGGTGATTTCCCGCAGCTCCGGGCAGTAATATATATAGGATGAGTCCAGCGCCGGGATGGGATAATGGACCGGATAAGTTTGGTCATCGGCCAAAGCCCTGCCCGCCCAAAACGCCAGGCCCGCCGCGGCCCCGGCTTTGCAGAACATCCGGCGGCTGACATGATTTTCCTTCATTGAATATTTGACCTCCATTTCCCTCCGGCCTGATTAAGCGGAACGGGCGATAAATTCCAAAATTCGCGCCGCAATCTCTTCCCCCTGATCCTCCTGGATAAGGAACCGCGCTTCGGGCGTGCGGATGATCGGCATTAGTGCGCCTTGCCTTTCAGAGCTTTTTTCAGGCGGCGCTTATAGCGCAGGTCCTGGACCACGGATTTCGGCTCGATCCCGAAATAAAATTTGTGCCAGAGTTTGGCCGAGGCCCGGGCGTCCCTGTTCATCTCTTCCTTGCTGAGCTTCTGCGGATATTTTTTGCGGATTTCCATGGCTTGTTCAAAAGTGTCGGCATGGACCATGCGCCCCTCCGGCCCAGGCACCACCAGCCCCGACTCGATCAGGCAGTGGTATCGGTCCCCGGTCTCTTTCAGGTCCGGCCCGCACACCAGCGCGCACTGGCCGCAGGTGAGCACATTGTAATCCTTGAGCCCCGTCACGCCGATCCTCTCGGCATACTTGGCGAGCGCGCGGTTGCGAACCGCTTCGTCCTCCGGCGGGTTCTCCAGTTCGGGCATTCCCTGGAGCCATTCCTCCGGCCAGCAGAGCGAGCCGAGCCGGCGAATCAAGTCATAGCGGAGCGTGGAATCGCCGGTGCGCGAGCCTTTGACCAGGAGCGCCTGCCGGATTTTTCTTTTATGAGTCCGGTCAGGCTCATGCTCGATCCAGCTCGTGATCCAGTGCCGTCCCCAACTCGTCCATTTCTTGTCGCGCGAGAGGCCGTGCAGGCCGAAGCAGGAGATGTTGCACAGGTCTATGCAGTTGCGTTTTGCGCGCGGGTGCAACTCGCCGTTCAAGAGCACATATTCCTCGCCCTCGGCTTCGAACATCCCGGCCGGGCAGACCTTGTCGCAGAGCTTGCACTTGTAACAATAGTTGTCAATGAAATGGCGCGGGGGCAGTTGCGGGTCGCTGGCGAGGACGGCATCGGTAACCACGGTGCCGAGGAAGACCGCGGCGCCGTATTCTTTGGTCATAACATTCCCGCTCCAGCCCGAGGCCGCGATGCCCGACACGATCGCGCCGAACCGGTGCGAGAAACTCGGGTGCGTGCTGAACACATCCAGCGAGCGGCGGTAAGTGTTGTTGGGAGGGACGGGTTTCGCTTGGTAGCCAAGTGATATGATAAATTCGGCCAGCCTGCCACAGGCTCGGTGCATCTTCTGGTTGCCCAGCAGTTGGTCCATATTGTGAGGCGCCGGCGATTTCTTGCCCAGGAAATCGTAAATGGCCGAAACCTTCATGGGCAGCGCCATCGAGACGATGGACCGCGCGCCTTTCATGGTGTAAGTCGGATCGAGCGACGGCGGCCCTTCCAATCGCTCCGGCCCCGCAATCCCCACCACTTCGATCCCCTGGGCGCGCGCGAAGTCCTTGATCTTACTTTCCAGGCCGGTCATAAACAACTCCTTTCTCCTGACAACCTGACATTATCTTATCCAATCCCTTTGCGCTTTGCCAATGCAATATCACTTGAAGGCTGCCAAGCAAAACCCGGAGGCGGCTGATTTTAATCGGACTTCGGCTCCGCCCTGGGCGATTTCAAGGAGAGGTCCTCGCCGGTCAGCTCGCGGTGGATGGCGTAGGCGGCTTTTTTGCCGGCGCCCATGGCCAGGATCACGGTGGCGGCGCCGGTAACAATGTCTCCTCCGGCGTAGATATGCTCGCGGCTGGTTTTTCCGGTCTCCTCGTCGGCAATGACTCCGCCCCATCTCTGGGTTTGCAGACCGGGCGTGGTTTGCGGGATCAAAGGGTTGGGCCGGTTGCCGATGGCCACCACCACGATGTCCACCTCCATGGTGAACTCGCTTCCGGGAATCGGCACCGGACGGCGTCTTCCCGAGGCGTCCGGCTCTCCCAGCTGCATCTTCTGACATTTCATGGCTTGAACATATCCTTGTTCATTGCCAGAAATCTCGAGCGGAAGCGTCAACAAATGGAATTCAATCCCTTCCTGCTCCGCATGCTCAACCTCATCAATCCGGGCCGGCATTTCCGTGCGCGACCGGCGATAAACAATGTAGCTCTTGTCCGCGCCGAGCCGGAGCGCGGTCCGGGCGGAGTCCATGGCCACATTGCCTCCGCCGATGGTTGCGACCTTTTTCCCGCGGAGGATGGGCGTGTCGAATTCCGGGAACTGGAAGGCTTTCATCAGGTTATTGCGGGTGAGGAATTCATTGGCGGAATAAACGCCGTTCAGTTCCTCGCCGGGGATGTCCATGAACTGGGGCAGGCCGGCGCCGGTGCCCACGAACATGGCGTTGAATCCCTGCTCGAACAACTCATCCACGGTGATGGTCTTTCCCACCACCACATCCACTTCAACCTTGACGCCCAGGGCCTTTAAATATTCCACTTCGGCCTGGACAATGGCCTTGGGCAGACGGAACTCCGGGATGCCATAGACCAGAACGCCGCCGGCAAGATGCAGCGCCTCGAAAATAGTCACCTCGTGCCCGAGCTTGATCAGTTCCCCGGCCACGGTCAGGCCGGCCGGGCCGCACCCGACAATGGCGACTTTTTTTCCCGTGGCCGGCCGCTTTACGGGCAATTGCAGTTTGCCCGCGGCCCGCTCCGAGTCCGCGACAAAGCGCTCGAGGTATCCGATGGAAACCGGCTTTTGTTTCTTGCCCAGGACACAGAGCGCCTCGCATTGCTCTTCCTGCGGGCAAACCCGGCCGCAGATGGCCGGGAGCGCGTTCTGCTCCTTGATCTTCCAGGCCGCCTCCACGAATTTTCCCCGCTCAACCAGGGCCAGGAATTCCGGGATGGCGATATTGACCGGGCAGCCCTCAACGCACTTGGGCTTCTTGCACTGCAGGCACCGGCCCGCCTCCAGCAGGGCCTGATCCCAG
>CAIUDS010000477.1 GCA_903897985.1 uncultured delta proteobacterium | reverse complement strand
GCCAGGCCGGGCGAGACCGTGATGATCCGGGCGAACGACCTGGCCAAGCCTCTGGTGATCGCGCTCTACAAGGAGATCCTGCGGGCGGGCGCGAACCCGAGGCTCTCGGTCGGGTTGGACGAGTTGAACGAAATTTTCTACCGCGAGGCGAGCGACAAGCAGCTCTCGAACTTCCCGAAAATCTCCATGTTCGAGGCCAAGAATATTGACGCCATGATCGCGATTTCCTCGCCCCTCAACCTGAAGGGCATGAGCGGGGTGGACCCGAAACGAATGGTGAAACGCTACCAGGCCTTGAAGCCGATCAACGAATGGATCACCACCAAAATCCGGTGGGTGATTGCGAACTACCCGACCGCTTCGCTCGCGCAGGAAGCTGAAATGAGCATGGAGGAATACGAGAACTTCGTTTATAAGGCGTGCCTTTTGAACTGGGAGGCCCGGAAGAAGGAGATGGCGCGGATCGCCCGGGTTCTGGAAAAAGGCGACACGCTCCTGATCCGGGGCAAAGAAACCGAGCTGAAGCTCCGGCTCAAGGGCCGCAAATTCATCGTGGGCGGCGGCGAGTTCAACATGCCGGACGGGGAGATTTTCACCGGGCCGCTCGAGGACTCCGCGGAGGGGAAAATCTATTACGATTTCCCGGCGATCTACGGCGGCCGGGAAGTGACTGGGGTTCGGCTCTGGTTCGAGAAGGGCAGGGTGGTCAAGGCGACTGCGGACAAGAACCAGAAGTTCCTGGAGTCCATGCTCGACAGCGACCCGGGCGCGAGGCGGCTGGGCGAGCTCGGGATCGGACTTAACTATCAGATTCAGCGGTTTGTCACCGATATATTGTTTGACGAGAAAATCGGCGGGACCATACATCTCGCGCTCGGCCGGTCATATCCGGAGACCGGCGGCGTGAACCAGAGCGCGATCCATTGGGACATGATCAAGGAGTTGCGGAGGGGAGGGGAACTGTATCTGGATGGCAGGCTGATCCAGAAGAACGGCAAATTCCGGATATGAGGTGAAATTATGCCCACCAAAACCATCGAGCGGCCCAAGGATTTCTGGCTCACTCCCCGGGATATTTATGAGTATCTCGACCAGTATGTGATCGGGCAGGACCGCGCCAAACGCGTGATCGCGATCGCGGCCTATAACCATTTCAAGCGGGTTTCCGCGAACAAGGAAGCCGGCGCCAAAGGCTACAAACTGCCGCTGCTCAAGAAGTCCAACATCCTGATGATCGGCCCGACCGGGTGCGGCAAGACCCATATCGCGCGCAACTTGGCCCAGATCATGGAGGTCCCGTTCGTGGTGGCGGACGCGACCGAATACACGGAGGCGGGCTATTACGGCAAGGATGTGGAGGTGATGGTGGGCGAATTGTTGTATGCCGCGGACATGGATGTGGAGGTTGCGGAGCGGGGGATCGTGTTTGTGGACGAGGTTGACAAAATTGCGCGGCGGGGGAGCGGCATGAAGGACGGCTCGAGTGGGCGGGACATCCGGGGCGAGGGCGTGCAGCAGGCCCTGCTCAAGCTGCTCGAGGGAGGCAAGGTTTTCGTGCCCTACAACATTACCCAGCACTGGAACAAGCACGACTTCGTGCAGATGGACACCTCCAATATCCTGTTCATTTTGGCCGGGACTTTCACCGACCTCTATCGCGGGGGCAGGACCCGTCCGGCGGGGTTCGGCCGCGGCAAGGAAAACTCGGCGGTAAAATCCGCGGAAGAGCGGATCTCGGTCGAGGATTTGCAGCGCTACGGGATGCTGGCGGAGTTCGTGGGCCGGGTGCCGGTGATGGTGGAGTTGGAGGAACTCTCGGAGTCGGAGATGGTCCGGATCGTGACCGAGCCGCCCGACGCGATCCTCAAAGAATACCAGCAACTGCTTTCGATGGACAAGATCGAGTTGGATTTCTCCGAAGCGGCGATCAAGGAGATCGTGCGCGAGGCCAAACGGAGGAAACTGGGGGCGCGGGGCCTGCGCACCATCTTCGAGGAAACCATGCAGGACCTCATGTTCGAGGCCCCGGAGATGGTGGGCAAAAAGGTGACCATCAGTTTGAGCGATGTCCGGAAAAAAATCGGACGCGAATAAGTCCGGGATCGTTCCGCTCGGCCTCCCGGACCTGGACTCGGCTCATCGTCTGGACCAGATCTGTTTCCCCCGGGGCGTGGCCTTTTCCAAAAACCTGTTCCTCTATTTCCTCACCGTGCCCGATTGCGCTGCCTTCGGCGTCAGGACCGGCAAGAAGCTTGACGGCTTTGTCATTGTCCAGGCCCGGAGCAAGACGCGCGCGCAACTGGTCACGCTGGACATCTGCCCGGAGCAAAGAAGGAAAAAACTCGGACAATCGCTCCTTGAACACGCGCATGATTTTCTCCGGCGGAACGGTTTCAAGCTGATGGTGCTGGAAACCGCGGTCAATAACCGCGCCGCCATCGCTCTCTACGAAAAGCTCGGGTATGAGCGCACCGGGATCAGCAAGAGATTTTATCCCGACGGCACGGACGCGCTTTTAATGGAAAAAAAGCTTTAAGACGCCGTGTCCGGCTGGCTTGGAGTGGATGTGCGAGTGCCTTCAGGCGCGATACCGTTGACCGTCGTTGCTTGCCGCATTCCTCAATTCATTGATTCGGCCGCTTCTGATAGAATGTTATGAGCATGGAAAACCATCAGAGGCACGACCGGATAACCGGCGGGTTGCTCCTCGGGCTGGGTCTGGTCCTGATCTGGGCGCCGTTTATCGCCCGCATGCTCGCGGGCAAGACCGCGGCCCCCGGCTTGCTCGAGCACGATCTCGGCGCGCAGTGGATCCCGTTCCGCGAATATGCCCGGGCCGCGCTCGCGCAGGGATACTTCCCGCTCTGGTGTCCCGATCTGTTCGCCGGCATGCCCTTCCTCGCTTTCTCGCATACCCAAACCCTTTACCCGTTCAGTCTCATTTTCAATTTCCTCGATTACGCCCAGGCGGTAAATCTTTATTACCCCTTCCATATTTCCATCGGCTTTCTCGGGCTCTACCTGCTCATCACCAACCTCGGGGTCTCCCGGTTCGCTTCATTCGTCGTCGCCCTCTCCACCGCGCTCTCCGGCAAATTTCTCTACTTCATCCATTTCATCCCGATTGCCGGGTCCAATTTCTGGGCCATCTGGTTTTTCTATTTTTTGGTCAAGCTGACCCAAAATAACTTTAAGGAATCGCGCCTGAAGGCACTCCCACATCAGGCTAGCCTGTTCGGGCTCGCAATTGCACTCGCGCTGGAAATCCTGGGCGGGGACATCGAGAGCGCAACTTACCAGCTTTTTTTCACCCCATTTTTCCTCTTGATTCTGCTCCGCCGCGACAAAAAAATCTTGAGTCCGGTTTGGCTTTTGCTCATCCTCGGGACTCTCCTCGGCATCCTGATCGCCTTGGCCCAGTTTCTGCCCCTGTTTGAATACAGCCATTTTTTCCTCCGCAGCGCCGGCTATACTTTTCAAAAATTCGAAAGCCGGACCCTGCCCTGGAAAACGGCCGGGGCGCTTTTGTTCCCGGTCAAGGACCTCGCCACCACCGAATTCACAAGCCCCGCTCCCTATCTTTATCTCGGATTGATCGGCATCTTCTTTCCCTTTTACGCGCTGCTCTTCAACCGCAAAAACCTCGGGCTCTTCGCGCTCGCCATTTTCGTCCTGCTCTTTTCCTTCGGCAGTCTCAAGCCGCTTGACTGGATCATCTATCATATCCCGTTCCTCAACCGCTACAGCACGGTCGAGCGGTCATTTTTTATCTTCCAGATTTTCTGGGCGGTGCTGACCGGCCTGGGCATTGACCAGGCGCTGAAGGACCGCAAAGGTTTGACCCGGTTCTTCGCGTTCTCGCTGGTCCTGGTTTTCGGAGGACAATTCCTGCGCGACCAGCTCGGGCTCCGGCTCACCTTGATATTTTTGTTCGCGTTCTTCCTGCCCGGCCTGCTGGTCTTGAGCAGGATTGATCAGTTCTCGGGTTTCCGGAAGCTCGGGGCATTCCTGTTGCTGTTGGTTTTCCTGCTTGACCTTTACGAGCTTTTCCCGACCACTTTCCCGAAAAATTCCCCGGACCAGTATCGCCTTCCCCAGGACTTGGCAAAATTTGAAAAACTTGCCGGCGACAAGGGCTTCCGCGCGGTCGCGGTCTCGAGCTTGGGCGTGAAAGATCCGGAACTGCCGCAGCAGTTCGGGCTGCGGGTCAAGGTCGGGACCATTGACGGCTGGGTCACCACCCCGCCCCTGGACTATGCCAAGTTCCTCAACCTGCTCGATCCGCGCTCGCTCACGCTCAAGGACGGTAAGATCGAGGACTTCGGTTTCAATACCGTGTTCCGCGACGGAAAATTTGTCCAGGCCCAAACCCTGCCGCTCCTGGATTTGCTCTCGCTCAAATATTTCCTGGTCCGCGACATGAACCTCAAGCTGGCCTCGCCCTATGCTTTGGCCGATGCAAAACCTAATACCGTTTATCTGGAAAAGGAAGATGAGCTTAAGACTGAAATCAGGAATCCCGCAAAGGAGGCGGCCTTTGCCCTGATCTTATTTGAAAATCAGCAGGAGCATAGAATCATTTATGCCCGGGCCTTGCCGCCGGGAGTGTCTCGTTCCGTCAAAATCAATTTGGAGAGCCTGGCCGGCAAAACCGGTGCTTTGGATTTAATCGGGCCGGAGATGACCTGGCGCGATCCCCGGATTGAAAACCCGCTTCGGCCGATCCAGCGGATTTCCAAAGATGAAATTGAAATCCTCGAGAACCGGGAGGCATTTCCCCAGGCGTTCATCGTGCATAATTGCAAAGTTATTGCATCCCCGAAGAAAACCCTAGAAGGACTCAAAGAGTCCTCGCAATGGGATGTGGCCAAAGAGCTCATCCTGTCCCGCGAATCAGCCACCGCGAAGATTGTGCAGATGACCGGCCGGGAACTGCAGGACGGGGGGATTGACCCGTTCAAGCTCAAGGAACCGGCGCCCCTGATCGAACAGACGCCGGATTCCATGACCTTCCGGGCCTACCTTCTCTATCCGGGCTACCTGTTCCTCAACCATCAATACCTGCCGGGATGGCGGGCTTATGTGGACGGAAAAGAGTGGCCGATCGAAAAGGCCGACTACTGCTTCCGCGCGGTGTTCCTGGAACCGGGGGACCACCGGGTGGTCTTCCGCTATCAGCCGCGTTCCTTCCGGATCGGGCTCTGGTTCAGTTTGGCCACGATTCTCGCTTTCCTGATCGCGGGGATCGCGCTCTGGAAAATGAAACGGCCCAGGCGTTTTGACTCGATTGCGTAATATGATAGATTCAAGGACACTAAATTCAGGAGGTTAGTTGGATGCAAAGCATGCATCTGCAGGGGATTGATTACGCCATCCTGATCGCCTACTTTGTGTTCGTCCTGGGCATCGGGTTCGTGCTCAGGAAATTTGTCAAGACCGGCAACGACTTTTTTCTGAGCGGCCGCTCGATCCCGGCCTGGATCACGGGCCTGGCGTTCATCTCGGCGAACCTGGGCGCGCAGGAAGTGATCGGCATGGGCGCTTCCGGGGCCAAATACGGGATCATGACCAGCCACTTTTACTGGGTG
>CAIUDS010000476.1 GCA_903897985.1 uncultured delta proteobacterium | reverse complement strand
GGCAAGACCGGCACCGCCCAAGTGATCAAGGCCAAGCAGTTCGAGGGCATTCCCCCCGAGAAGGTCCCGGAAAAATACCGCGACCATGCCTGGTTCATCGCCTTTGCCCCGGCCGATGATCCCAAGGTTGCGGTCGCGGTCCTGGTTGAGCACGGCATGCACGGATCCTCCGCCTCCGGACCCATCGCCAAAAAATTGATCGAAAAATATTTCGAGCTTTATCCCGCCGAGCTCCCGCCCCGGCCGGCGAAAAAAGAGAAAGCCGCCGAGCCTGAAAAACCCGCGGCCGCGCCCGAAGAGGCGGTCCCGCCCAAGCTGGGACCCGGGGATGAATAAAAATCAAGCCCGATCCAGAATGCGGTAGGAGATGGCCTCCGAGACATGACGGGTTTATTTGTGCCTGATCGGTCGTTTTAAAATTTGAGCCACTTTTCCATAGTCGGAATTTTCAAGTCCCTCAAGGGTATGTTCAATATCCTCAAGTCTTCCCAGCTTGCTGGTCCACTTTCCCGAGCTTAATTGCCTTGCCGCATGGGTCGGCTTTCCGTTCTGATCAAAATAGATAGCTACTTTCCCAAATCCCGGCTCCAGATTGGAATCTTTGCAGGGTTTATATCCAAGCAGACTAAAAGCTTGTATGAACGCCGGCAGGCTTTCTTCACGCTTGACCCCGTCCGGCCAATAATATTGTTCATTGACATCCGGCCACCACCAGCGATCATCTTCGTTGGCGGCCCAAGCAATGCAATTATAAAGCGTAGAGACGGGGCTTTTTATGGAGTAAACGGCGGATTTCAAATTCGGAAAATTTTTTTCAATCAGCGCGGCTGGCGCCATTTCGCTCCGCAGACTTTTTCCCGATTGCAGGCTTGCGCTTGGGCCCCGGCCTAGTGGCGCCATTCTTGGGATTCCGCGCGATTCTCGCCTTTTTCTTACCGACCGTGAAGTGGCCGAAATCCGGATAAGCAAGTTCGCGTTCCCTCTTCAACCCTTTCTTGATCTCTGAGAAGGCTTCACGCAAAACCTCTTCTACTGCTTTTTTGCTGAGACCGGCCCGGGCGGCCACGGCACCGACTAAATCGGTTTTGGTCATTTTATATCCGTTCTCTTTTCCCCATTTCAGCCACGCCTCTGCCATCTTGGCGATTTTTCCCCGATCCTCGGGGTTGACTGGGTCTTCACCGGCTATTGCTTTTAATGCCCAAAACCAGTGATTTGGATTTTTTTCCAATTCTTTGAGAATCAGAGGAATAGCATCCTTCCCCATTCCAATGATCTGTTGATAAGCCGGGTGGATGGCCATTTCTGTCACTGATGATAAAAATGCGGTTTCCTTGTTCCAGGAGGCCACAAGTGCATGAAATTTGCGAGTCAAATTTGCCTTTTCCTTAGGAAGCAAATTATTTAGTTTTTCATCATTCATTATTCCTTTAAAGTAGCCGCTATTGAGCCAATTGTCAAAAATCTATGATTTCAACCCCCCAAAAATTATTAGGCATTCGCCCGGTCCAAAAGGCGGTAGGAGATGGCTTCCGAGACATGGCGGGGCAGGATGTTGAGCTGGCCGTCCAGGTCCGCAATCGTTCGCGCCACCTTCAATATCTTTGACCAGCCCCGAGCGCTGATCCCGAGCCGGTCCACCGCGTTCTCCAGCATCTGGTGGCTCGCGTCGTCTATCTTGCAGAACTTCTGCAAATTCCGGTTCCCCATCTGGGCGTTGCAATGAATCCGCGACCGGCTGAAGCGCTCCTCCTGAACCGCGCGCGCCCGCTGGACCCGTTCCCGGAAATTCGCGCTGGTATCGGCCAAAGCCTCTCCGGCCAGTTCGCGGTACCTGACCGCGGGGACCTCGATCTGGAGGTCAATCCGGTCCATCAAGGGTCCGGAGATCTTGCTCCGGTATTGCCGGACCTGGCGCGGCGTGCACCGGCACAAATGCTGGCTGTCGCCGAGGTATCCGCACGGACAGGGGTTCATGGCGGCGATCAGCATGAACCGCGCCGGGTAGGTGAGCGAGCCCTGGGCGCGCGAGATGGTGACCGCGCCGGACTCCATGGGCTGGCGTAGCGCCTCGAGCACATTCTTCTTGAACTCGGGCAGCTCATCAAGGAACAAAACGCCGTTATGGGACATGCTGATCTCGCCCGGACGCGGATAGACGCCGCCGCCGACCAGGCCGGCGTCCGAAATGGTGTGGTGCGGGCTGCGGAAGGGCCGGAGCGTGATGAGCGGGAGTTCGTTGTGGAGCAGGCCGAGCACGGAATAAACCCGGGTGGTCTCAATCGCCTCTTCGGAGGAAAGCTCGGGCAAAATGCCGGGCAGCCGCTGCGCCAGCATGGTCTTGCCCGAGCCGGGCGGGCCGATCATCAGCAGATTATGACCGCCCGCGGCCGCGACCTCCAGCGCCCGTTTCGCCGATTCCTGCCCGCGCACCTCGCTCAGGCAATGCTCGTAATCGCCCGCGTTCGAGAACAATTGGGAAAGCGAGACTTCGGCCTGGCGAAGCTCGATCTGGTTATTCAAAAACTCGACCACCTGGTCCAGATGGCTCGCGCCGAAAACCTTGACCCCGCTCACCACCGCGGCCTCGTTGGCGTTCGGCGTCGGGACCACCATTTTTTCAAAGCCCTTCTTCCTGGCCAGCAAAGCAAAGATCAGCGCGCCCGGAGAGGGCTTGAGCGCTCCGTCCAACCCCAGCTCTCCGAAGAACAGCGTGGACTTGAGATGGTCGTCCTTGATGAGCTTGCCGGCATGCAGCATGGAGAGCGCAATCGGGAGATCGAATCCGCTGCCTTCCTTGCGCAGGTCCGCCGGCGCGAGGTTGATCACGCACCTTTGGCTGGCCGGGCCTTTATAGCCGGAATTGATCAGCGCGCTCCGGACCCGGACCTTGCTTTCCTTGACCGCGGCGTCCGGCAGGCCCACGATGTTGAAAAATGGCAGCCCTTTGGAAACATCCGCCTCCGCCTCCACCAGCCGCGCCTCCACGCCCATTAAAGCCGCGGTATATACTTTGCCCAACATCCTCGAAATCCTATCAAATCCGGATTGAAAAATCAATCATAACAACGGCCGATTCTTGCCTTTAAGCTGATTCCGGGCTATTTTCATGGGTGTCGGGAGGTTCTTATGGATAGGTTTCCGGTTATTCTGCGGGAAGTTGTCGGGTACGATTACAATAAAATCCGCGAAGCGATTCAAGCCGGGATGAAGGAGTTGGGCGCGGCGCCGCATGGGCGGGTGTTCGTCAAGCCCAACATCATCTTCGCGCACAAGCGCTACGGCACCACCGGCTACACCAACCGGGTGGTCATGCGCGCCTTGCTGGAGGAACTCTCGGACCGCAAGGAAGTCGAGAAGGTCATCCTGGGCGAACACTGCGCGGTGACGGTGCCGACGCGCTATGCGATGAGCGAGGCCGGCTACAACGAGTTCAAGAAGATCCCGAAGGTTAAGTTCTGCTACATCGAGGAAGCGCCGAAGATTTTCATGGAGATGAAAAAAGCGACCATCCACACGCCCAAGCTGCCGATCGCCAAGGACATGTTTGACGCGGACTACAAGGTCTGGGCGCCCAAGCTCAAGCATCATGCCAGCACCAAGATCACCTGCTCCTTGAAGCTGAACATGGGGATTGTGGATTCGCGCACCCGGCTCAAGGGCCACGACTGGCGGCTGGAGGAAAAAATCGCTGATTTATACGAGGCGGGCAAGCCGGACCTGGTGGTTTGCGACGCGATTGCGATCGGGGAGCAGGCCGAACTGGTGGCCAAGCTGAAGCAGATCAACTGCCTGATGATGGGGAACAGCGGGATCGCAATTGACTCGGTGGGCGCAAGGATCATGGGGTTCCAGCCGGACGAGATCGAGCACCTCAAAATCGCGCGCTCGAGGGGCTGGGAGCCGGTCACGGACGAGCAGATCGAACTCAAGGGCGACCTCACCATCGAGAAGCTGCGCGAGCGGGTGGGAATTCTCGACCGGACTTTCCACGACCCGCGGAAGGTGGACACCCCGGTCCGGTTCTACATCGGCGAGAAGGCCAAGGACGGCGTCGTGTGCCACACCGGCTGCCGGAACATGATCTGCACCTCGCTCAGCATCCTCGAGGCCTACGACCCCGGATGCTTGAAACGGGCAAAGCCGGTCGCCTGCGTGATCGGCGAATACGATGGCGATGTGGACGGACAGGGGCATCCTATCCTGATGATCGGGAGCTGCGCCAAAATCAAGGGCAAGAAAAAAGGCTGGAGCCTTCGCATCCCGGGCTGCCCGCTCATTGTCCCCTTCTTCATCACCCCCGCGGCCTGGTTCTTCGGACTCAAGAATCCCTACAACGACCCCACGGCCCTCCTGCCTTATCCCTACTTCTTCACCGTCTCCTATCTGATGAAGGGGTTGAACTGGTTTAGGACGCAATACTATAAATTTTAGCTCCGGAGCGGAGGGACTAAAGTCCCTCGCACAGTGCGGTGCTAAAATTTCAAGAGGTTGAAGAAGAGCCAACGGAAGAAGAGGAAGACGAGGCCGAATAATGGTAAAGCCGGCTCGCAAAGAAAATTATAAATTCCAACTTGGCGAGGCATTGGAATATATCAGCAAGCTCAATAGCAGCAGTGTAAGCTTCTGCGCCAATGAATATTTGATGCATCACCATTTTCCCAGCCTTTTGTCTGTTCCAACCACCCTGGAAGCCCGGAGGGGTCACGTCGCCTGGGGGGTCATCTATGAAAGCCCATGTCAAGAGAAATTCTTCCCCTGACGGCCAAATTTCTTTGGCTGGGAGGGCGCTCCGACTGCGATGCCGTGCGGCTTGGGTCCCCGGGAATTTACGGTCTTGGTCAGAGCCGGTTGCCCG
>CAIUDS010000475.1 GCA_903897985.1 uncultured delta proteobacterium | reverse complement strand
GGGGCGGGGCGCCGATGGGCAAAAAGCCGGAACACTTGCTATTCCTTCGGCGCCCAAATCACCGCCACGATCCTGGCCTCCTCGCATTCATACGCGCTGACATGGTGGAGCATGGTGGCATCGTAGTAAATCGAGTCTTGGGGATTGAGCACATCGGAATGGTCGCCGAGCTGGACGAGCACCTTGCCTTCGAGGACATAGATGAATTCCTCGCCGGGGTGGGAGGACAGCGCTTTGGCTTCCATCGGACTTTTCTGGAGCGTGACCAGGAACGGCTCCATCTGGCGATCCTTCTTGTCGAACCCGAGCGACTCATAAGAATAGCCGTAGCTGATCCCGTCCTTGCTCGCAAAGCGCGACACCTTTTTGCGCTCCTCCTTGCGGACCAGGCTGTAGGTGCTGCCTTCCCCGCCGAAGAAATCGCTCACGCTGACATTAAGCCCGCGCGCGATCTTGATCAGGGTCCCGAGCGGGGGCGAGACCAGGTGGTTCTCGATCTGGTTGAGCACGGACGGGCTGACCCCGATCCGCTGCGCCAACGACTCGAGGCTGAGCGCCTGGTCTTCCCGCAATTCCTTGATCTTTTCCCCAACCCGGATTTCCTCGAATCTTTCTTCCATCTCACCCTCCGCTTTTGCTCACCAGCTCGATTCCTTTTTCAATCGCCTTCATGTTCATGGGAATGAACTCCGCCTTCTTGCCGGTCAGATTTTCCTTGAGCACCTGGCCGATGCTCTCGAGTTTCACCAGCGGCCGCTTGCCCAGATACGCCCCGAGCGCGACCATATTCGCAAACCGCGAGTTCCCCATCTCGGTCGCGATCTTATTGAACGGCAGGCAGACCATCTCCAAATCTTTCCTCGAAAACTTGCCCACCTCCACCAGGGTGGAATTCGCGATCAGCAGGCCGTTTGGTTTCACATTCGGCTCGAACCGCTCGGCCGCGGCCTGGCTCATCACCAGCATCACCTCGGGCGCGCTCACCTGGGGCGACCCGATCTCCGTGTCCGAGATCACCACCGTGCAGTTGGCTGTGCCCCCGCGCATCTCCACGCCGTAGCTCGGGAGATAGGTCACCTCATATTCCTCCAACAGCGCGGCCTCGGCCAGCAGGTTCCCGATCAGGAGAATCCCCTGCCCTCCGAACCCCGCCATCATTACATCGCTATACATTTTCTCTCTACTATGCATGCGCTTCCTGTCGCAATTAAGTCTGGATGTGCGAGCGCCTTTCTTGTCCTCCGTAGCCTTGGCGAAGGAGGAAGGCGCGATACCTTAAAATTTTTCACAGATGATCCGCCTCTTTCTTATCCTTGAAAATCCCCAGCGGGTAATACGGAATCAGTTCCTCCTCCACCCGCTTGATCGCCTCGAGCGGTTTCAGGCCCCAATCGGTCGGGCAGGCCGAGAGCACTTCCACGAACCCCAGCCCGATGCCCTTGAGTTGGACCTCGAACGCGCGCCGGATCAATTCGCGCGTGCGCCGGACATTGGCCGGCTTGTTCACCGCGCCGCGCGCCGAGAACGCCACGCCCTCGAGCGTCGCGAGCATCTCGGCCATCCGGATGGGGTAGCCGTCGCGCCGGAAGTCGCGGCCATAGGGGGTGGTGGTGGTCTTCTGCCCGAGCAAAGTGGTCGGCGCCATCTGTCCGCCGGTCATGCCGTAATTGGTGTTGTTGACAAAGACCACGCTGATGGTTTCCCCGCGGTTGGCGGTGTGGATGATCTCGGCGGTCCCGATCGCGGCCAGGTCGCCGTCGCCCTGGTAGGTGTAGATGACCTTGTCCGGCAGCGCGCGTCTCATGCCGGTCGCGGCCGCGGAGGCGCGTCCGTGCGGGGCTTCGAGCACATCGGTGTCCATGAAGTCATAGAGGAACACGGAGCAACCGACCGAGGCAACGCCGATGGCTCTCTCGCGGACATTGAAATAGTCAATCGCCTCGGCGACCAGCCGGTGGATGATCCCGTGGTGGCAGCCGGGGCAAAAATGAGACGGCCGGTCAATCAAAGTCCTCGGCCGGGGGTTGACCAGGCGCGGCTCTCTCGCGGGCTTGTCCTGGCTCATGGATAGACCTCCCGGATTTGGTCCAGGATTTCGATGGGCATGGGCAGCGCGTCCGCTCCCGGCGGCCGCCCGTAAAAATGGATCGGCTTATCCTTCCCGACCGACATCTTCACATCCTCGACCATCTGCCCGGTGTTGAGCTCGACCACCAGAAACGCCTTCGCGGTCTTGGCCAATTCTTCCAGCCGCTGCTCCGGATAGGGCCATAGCGAGATGGGCCGGAACAGGCCGACCTTGAGTCCTTCTTTGCGCGCGTCCTTTACCGCGGTCTTCGAAATCCGCGCCGCGCTCCCGAACGCCACCACCACCAGGTCCGCGTCCTTCGTCTCGACTTCCTCGAACCGGATCTCGCGCGAGATGATCCGCTGATATTTTTTCCATAGGTCCCAGCAATGCTTGTCCAGCTCGCGGTGGCCGAGGTAAAGGGATTTTAGCAATTGCGGCTTTCGGCCCGCGCATCCGGTGAGCGCCCAAGTCTTCTCCGGCAGCTCGCGCTGAGGCGGATGCCGCAAATCAAGCGGCTCCTTCATCTGGCCGAGCATGCCGTCGGCCAGGACCACCACGGGGTTGCGGTATTCATCCGCCACATCGAACGCCAAAAAAGTCAGGTCATACATTTCCTGCACGGACGACGGCGCGAACACCGGCGTGCGATAGTCGCCGTGGCCGCCGCCGCGGGTAGCCTGGAAGTAGTCGCCCTGGCTGGGCGAGATCCCGCCCAGGCCCGGGCCGGAGCGCTGGATGTTCACGATCACCGCGGGGATCTCCGAACCGGACATATAGCTGATCCCTTCCTGCATCAGGCTGATGCCGGGGCCGCTCGAGCTGATCATGGCGCGCTTGCCCGCCGCGGCCGAGCCCAGGATCATATTGATGGCGCCGATCTCGGACTCGGCCTGCAGAAAGGTCCCGCCGATTTTGGGAAATTCGCGCGCCAAATATTCCGGGATGTCGTTCTGGGGCGTGATCGGGTAGCCGTAGTAAAAGCGGCATCCCGCCTCGATGGCGGCCATCGCGATGGCATCGTTACCCTTTATTAGCTTCTTCATGGCTGTGGCCTCGATCTGGCGACGAAACCATTCGGCTTGATAAAATTGATTAAGCTGATTAAGTTGATTAAAAACATCTCACAACGCCTGCTCGCTTTTGGGTTTCCCTTCTTTCCGGTTCCGGTCGTGCTCTTTTAAATAGGCGATGTGACTGCTGAGCATCCGGGAAATATGGATCAGTTCGTGGAAGAGGGTATCGAACCGGTCTTGCT